>CBDVBS010000243.1:0-6044 GCA_965372275.1 uncultured bacterium
CGGCACTATATACCGCCGGGCGTGTACGTTTCAGTGGCTGTGTATCCTGCGGCAGCTCGGAGCCCCCCCGGTCCGAGCGCATGAGGTGACGCTCACTCCCGCAAGACGGGCACTTCTCCTGGTCCATACCAACTTCAGCGCCGCATTCGAGGCAGACTAAACTGTCTTCACCGCTATTTCCATTGAAATCGGTCATACTCACATATAGTGATTACATGAAACGCCAAAGGTTCACGGTCACGGTATATTATACATCGGAAAAACGAGGACTGTCCCCAATGGCACTTGTTTAAGCCTTTCCTCAGACTTTTTAATACGTCAATCTCATTAGGTACCTCTGACAACAAATATAAACTTGGTAGCCCCGGGTTGGCCTCATCCTTTCTATTATTGATAAATTGAGGCCTACCCGGGGTAGAAGCCAATTTATTTCATGTATAAGGATGGCTTCAACCCCGGGCTACCAGGTCTTACCGTTGCGCTAAACATCGCAGAACTCCTTAAAAAAGCGCCATTCAGGCCAGCCCCGTATTACAAAACAAAACTCCGTAATGGGGACTGTCATCCTGTCTTCAGGTGACTGTCCCCATTTAACAGCACCAGGGATGGGCCTTTAGAAATAATAAACCAAATATTCTCCGTTTTATGTGTCTAACTCATGAAGTATAATTATTGAACAAGAAAGGATGGGGTATTTATGATGAGATACACAGTATTTATCCTGATAATAACATTCGCCATAGGGTGCGGCGGAAGCGATCCTGCATCGGTGAATACGCCGGAGGATGTTGCGGCAGGCGATTCCCGGATATTCAATGAGGGGCACTCCCTCTGGGGTTTGTGGAATGTGCGCATCAAGGCCGACGGGAGCGAACAGGAAATTTCACCCCTGAGACGTACGCAACTGCACCTGAACGCCCTGAAGTTCCTCGAACCCCCGCCTAACCAGCTTCTGAGGCTCGAATCGATTTTCGTCAGCCAGGGGAAGCTCAACGCCAACATCGGGTTGATACATCCTTTCCCGAGCTACCCGGAATTTACAGGATTTGACGTCAGGGGGATAGTCATTCTCCCCGGGAACGAAACACGATGCACCAGCGATTTCGTGACGTTCCCCGGCATCGGCGAAACGCGCCTCATAAACGCCGACGGTTACACACGTTGGTGGAACCCCCTGGAGTTTCCCCAGGAGGAAGGCATCAAGCCCGTGTTCGGCTACATAGACGGTCTTCTCGGCACGCCGGACGAAACGGCTGATTATTTATCGACGCTTAACGGCTACAAATATTTCGCCGACGATTTGGGAATCGTTGATGAGGTCCATCAAATGGATACGTCGAAACGCGGCATGTTCGGCAGCGGAGCCCACAACAGCCGCCGTTATCAATTCGAGGTCGTCGGCCCCTGGCTCGCGTTCAATTACGCCGTCAGCGCATCCTGGGCGATACCCATCAACATCCCCCCCGTAAGCGTCCCCGGCGATTTCCCGTCCAAGGCGAACCAGTCGGAGCCGTACGCATTCGAAGTCGAGGAGATCGAGAACACCCTTTACAACGATGGTTTCTGGGGCGGCGGTGATTACGAGCTGGACGTGACAGTTTACACGTGGCGGGAGTTGGACAGCATAGCGCAGGTCACCATGGAGATGCCCGGCGCGTTCGGCCCGGTCGGCTCGGAGACGCCTGTCGAGACCGGGGACGGCTGGGCGAAGTATTCGCTGCGGGCGAGCGGCGCGGCGCCGGTCGAGAGCGGGGAAGGGATCGTGCTCATACGCGCCGCCTGCAGCCCGTGGCGTAATTACAACGACAGGCTGAGGGACACCCCACTGTCGGCGTTTTATGTCCTGCAAACAACGATAGGCATATCCGCCCCCGGAGGCCCGCCGGGAAGCGTCAGGGGATTCCACTATTACGAACCGGTGGAATATGAAGATTACTGTACCTATCAGGGTCTCAGGACATGTGGCGCCGCCGACTCGCGTGACGGATATACAGGCATTCTGACGGGACCTGGTTTTTATGGCAGCACCAATACTTATCTAATTGAAAGCACCGATGGGGGGAACAGTTTTGAACCTGAGCTTGTCTCACACTCTAAGATATGGAGCGGCAGCATGCTATACGGCCCCAACGGCGCCGTTCACGCATTTGACGGGCGCTTCTATTATCACCGCCCCGACGGAAACTCAAATTTTAAAACGATCGCAGCTTCGGATGATCCCAGTATCTCGAACGGAACTCGCACGGCGATCGAACTCGATGAAACCACCGGCAGGTTGCATGCATTCGCCGTTTCCATCGACCGCAAACATGTTTATCATCTCTATTCCGACGATTACGAGAACTTCTCGGATCCCGAAATCGTGTTTACCACACCCTATACCGGGTTCGTCCATTTCAGTAGTGTAATCGGCATGGATACACAGATATTCCCCGACGGCTCCTTCGGGTTTGTAACACCGGAATACGATCTTGAAGGCAGCGAACTTAAAGCCCATGTATATTACCGTTCCGGGCAGATCGGGGACATAAGCCCGCCGGTGCAGCTTGATGTCGGTCTCCCCGCAGATTATAAGGCATTCGCCGACATCGTCCTTGACCCGGCGGGAACCATCCACATTGTCTGGCTGGATGAATCCAATTGCGTTGACAAATGCTACAACACCAACACCACCCACAACAATGTATATTATTCGTACAGTCTTGACGGCATAAGTTTTTCCCTGCCCCAGCGAATATCTTACGAAGGAGCTATGAACTTCATCCCCGCTCTGGATATGTCGTTGAACGGCGCCGGTTTGCCTGTTATTGTCTACCCTGTATTCGGCCACGGTTATGGTTTTGATTACACCGATCTCACCCATATCAGAATCCGCCAGATTACAATACAGGAAGGTTCACATCCCTTAGCCCCAGTTGACGTTATTGCCAGCGAACCAGAGCCTGTTTCTGGATCTCTCTACAATATTTATGACTTAGGAACTACATCCGTAGATACCGGGAAGAATGCTATTTTCTTTTCATGGCTCCCCGATTTCTACTCAAATATTTTTGAGTGGGAATATTATTGATTCCCAGCTTTCTTTTCCTCGGTTACTCCATCATACCCGTTTATTCAAAATTATACGTAATAAGCCCGCTCATCCTCGCCATCTTTATCGATCCGCTGTCGGTTAAACGTCTTACCATCCCCCTCCATATCGGTTGGTCGCCTTCATAATTCATCCGCAGATACGCTATCATCGCCTCCCCCTGATGGTAAATGTCGACATTCGGGCCTGTCCCTAATTTCTCGTAAGAAGCCTGATAAGCTCGGCGTGATCGGGGTATTGGGCGATCAGATCCTCACGTTTGCCGGGCTCGAAGTCATCCGGGTCATACCCCGGGGCCATGGTGGTCCCCATCAGCGCAAAGCGTCCGCTTTCAATAAGGTATGAACCCTGCCAACTCCCCCCGGGAACGACCTGCTGAATATTTTCACCGGCGGCGAGGTCGCTGCCGAGGATTATATTTTCACCTCGTCCATCGGGGCGCAGGATGAGCATCTCAACCGGGTCGCCAAGGTAGAAGTGATATATCTCATCAGTTGGAAGCCTGTGCATGGAGGATAACGACCGGGGAGTGAGCAGTTAATAGATCGCCGTGCAGATGTTTTTGTCCGAAACGTATCGACCGGGAAGGGCATCTGCGGGGAGCTTCTCTTCACATCGGTATGTCTCCCTGTAATAACCGCCTTCTTGTGGAAGTGGTTTCAAACCTAAGAATTCAATGAGCCATTTTTCGTCCATTCTTTTGTAACACCTCGATGCAGAATTAACTCTCCGCGGTACCGGAAACCAGCATATACATGACAACTGTCATGAACAGGTATGATGCCATATTCGCGATAACAACTATGCTATCGACCTTATCGCTGGAAATATACTTCCTTGCGATCCAGATTTCTATCGCCAACGTCAGGCTGAAAGCTCGAAGTATTTTGGAAAGGAAGAGCACGGTTCCTTCAGGATAGATGGCAATCAGGGCAAGTCCCAACACAATGCCAACAGTACCGGCGATGAGGAGGAAATATGACCTGCTCATGTATGTGTAGAGAATCAACAACGCGAATGTCAATGGGATGATCGCCTTCGTTGCAAAGGAGAAGGATTCAATATCCGAATACTCCATGAGGAGCAGAAAGCTGATTGCAGACGATGCCGCGTTCATCCAGAATGATGCCTTGAGCGCATTCCAGAACTTCATTTCCGCGAGCCGGGAAATCATTATGCTCTCCATGATAATTACGCCGGGAATTATTATTCCGCCAAGAACCAGGATAGACGCGAAACAGAATAGCGACATGCCTGCATCGGCAAATGCCGGAGATGTAAAGGTGAGAAAGACGGCACAACCGAGAACGATGAGACCTGGAATTCGTACGCAGTGCTTCATCGCAATAAGGTATCTTAAAAGCAGGAGTTAATCAATTTCACATTTTTCAGATCCGTCCCCTCTCGCCTTTCACCATTCTCTTTCCGTGTGGCACCTTTCTGTCTTCAGAAAGGTGGTCTCAATCTCTTCACAATCCTTCACTGAAAGAAGACCACCCCTATCCTCGAAGATTCGGATAGGGGTGCCACAAGAAACGCGTAGACTTTATTCACCCGGCTTGTGAAAAACAGCCGGGTTAAAAGTCACGTCATGCGCTACCAGCATTTCGTAGGGGCGAGCCGGAGGTTCACCCTCCGGCTTTAAATACCGCCTTACCCGGAGGGTTACCCTCCGGGTAACCCCTACGAAAAGACTTGCTGCACCAGATATAGAATGGCGAAAGTCGAGCCCCTAATCTGATAGTTGATCTGTTGCATATTACAACAATTGGTGGGATATAGTTTCGCATATGCAACAGGGATCATGGTGGATTCATTAGCGCTATTGACGTTTCCCGAATCGGCAAAGCGGACCGCTGATAAATAATCGGCACTGCAAGAGGCATTATCAGCGATTTTCGGGGTAGCACCGAAATAAAATCCGGTTAAATTGTATTTTGGCTTGGGGATTGCCTTGCATGTGTTCGGTTTCGATAATGGGTTAAGGAAACCCCGCTTTACAAAATGAATACCCCCAACGGGAGGCAGGCAATGAATGAGAAATACTCATCACGCGACCTGATTGGCATATTGAAATTCCTCGATTCGTATATCGAGATCGAGATGAACTCGACCAGGATCTACAGGGATTTGGCTTACAACACCACGCATGAGACACCGAGGGCGATGTTCGGTTGGTTATTCAACATCGAGAGTTCACGCCTTCGCCTTTTGCTCGAGAGAAGGCGCAAGATGCTTATCGAATACCCCGAGCTTATCGATTCGAATCTGTACGAGCCGAGAGTAGATACCGGGCTCACCAAGATGGGCTCCGCGAATCATCCGTTGCTTAAAGGTGGATGCCTGGATATCCTGCGTTACGCCATTGAAGCTGAAGCGCGCGCGAAGCAGTTCTTCCAGCGCAAAGCCTCGGCCGCGACAGACCCGATGCTGCGCATGCTCTACAGCGCCGCGGCAATCGAGCAGGCAGACCAGGTGGAATACCTGGGGAGCCAGCGGGAGTTACTCCTCCAGCACCAGGTCAACCACGGTGCGCGGCAGGTTAGCGGAGCGGTTGCGTAAGTACGAACGGCAGGGAAGATATCTGCCTTACCATAGAGGACGGCTGGTTAATCTGAAGGACCAAAACAGATGTAGCAATACAATAGCCCCTCCTCACCCCAATAAGAAGGAGCCCGTGGAAAGCGAATCGTCCGCGGGCTTCGACTTTTTGTTTTTTGTAGAGCAGGAATGCTAATAGAATGGGACAGTCCAGCGAAGACTTGGGACAGTCCCCGTTTCAAGATTCCTGTTTTGGTGTTTCGGGAATTTATTCCCGAAACCGCATCTGCACAATCAATCATTTCGGGAACAGGTTCCCGAAATACCAAAAATAATGGGGAATATTTTTCTTTTGAGTATTGTCATGCGGCGCGCGCGGGGGGGGGTGGGGGGGGGGGGGGGGGGGGGGGGG
>CBDVBS010000244.1:0-5999 GCA_965372275.1 uncultured bacterium
ATATATGCAGGGACGCCTGGGATTCAGGAACGGCACCGGTATAATCGGCTTTCACTGGCCGAATACAGCGTACCGCTGGGAAGAGACAGATTTCTACAAGGAAATGCGGTTGTCTTGGGAGGAGCGAATTGACGGCCTGGCCGACCAGGTTTACGGGCATGAATGTTTCATCGGCTGGGCGCTCAACTCCCCGGCGTCCCCCCTCGGATATCCCGGCGGAGGTATCCAGGGCATCATGGGGATTGGGGATTATTCCGATGCCCGCAGGGAATTGTTTTTCGAAACCACCAACGACCTCGAAGCTCCCGACCCGCTGCCGAGATATTCCCAGGGGTTCCCCGATGGCAGGCCCGAATGGCTTGAGTTCTCACTTTTCAGGGTGAAGAACCGGCGGAATTTCATCGACTTCGTCGGAAAGCAGTTGAAATCGTCCGACCCCTACCATCCGGTCTTCTTCTTCCCCGGCGAGATATTATCGTACCTGTCTGATAACGGATATTTGGCCGAATGTGAAGCCCTCGACTGGGGTTACTATTTGCGTCGGACCTATATAGACGGCGTCATCCTCCCGTTCCAGCTATCGGCCTCGACATTCGCCACGGGCTACCACCCCGGTGAAGGCGACCTGGTGCCGCTGCAGGCGGCCATTAGTACAGCGATAATTAATCGCAAGCTTCCATTAGTGTGGGTTGAGAAATCGAACGAGCCTCCGAGCAAGAACGATATAAGTGCGTTCGCCAACCTGCTGAAAGTCTTAGGCGCCTACCCTCTCTACTCCCAGCCGCTGAGATACACCGACTCTGAAAGCTGGGGCAAGAAGCTCACGGTGGAAATCGAAACCGCATCGTTCCTGAGGCTGCTGCCGCCGCCTATTAAACGTCAGCCCCCGGGAGTCGTGGTGCTCGACTATCCATTCTTCTTCGGGAAGTTTTACGCGGAAAAGGATGATATTCTGAAAACAGCATCCATCCAGTTGGAAGTATTCAACCAGGCGGGAATACCGTTCGATGTGATGGATGTCCAGACCGTGATCGACTACCCCGGCGTGCTCGACAGTTATGGCGTGGTGGTACCATTGGCCCGGGAGTTGCTCGATACCGATTTCTACCTCGAATCGGGTATCGAAGATGTAATTGACAAATTCAAGGACAGGGGCGGGGCGATGTATTACACCCAGCCCATCAAGCTCAAGGAATTCGCCGAGGGCGGATTCAGCGATGTCAACTTCATCGAAGAGAGCCGCATCGAATTCGTACGCTTCGGCTCAGGCACAAACCAGGTATCATCGCCGGATGTTACCGTCGTGATCGCCCAGCCGTATATATTCTTCTACCCTCACAAGCACCGCTACGACGCCTACCTGAACGCCTACATAGGGGGGTGGACGACCGAGGGATCGCAGGAACTTCATTTCGTCGAAATTATGAACGAACGGAGGGAAACCGCCGACGTGTTCACATCCCTCGCGCGGTTTGACCTGGATGTTTATGGCGGCAGGCCGTATTTGTACGCTGAGACGAAAAGCATCTTAGGTGTGATAGACCTGGTCAGAGATCGTCGTAACGCCATCGCCACGCACCAGACCGAGGTATCGATGCGCCGCTTCGTGCCAATAAGCCTCGTGGTGTGTTTCATCATGCTCCTGCTGCTCGCGTTCTATTCGCTCCACGGTTTCAAGGATAAGATCCAGCAGGAAGCGATACTCATCAAGGGTTCCTCTCAACTTGAGGAATTCGATGCCCATGAGGTCGAGCAGATTAAAAAACGCGCCTACATACGGGACCTCGATAATCCCCATGTGCTGAAACGAATCGTCGGGGCGGCCGGTCTCGGCGATATGGGCAGCGACGCCGCCGAAGCCCTTCCCGCGCTCAGAAGCCACATCGCCCAGGAAGAGGATGAGTATGTCAAGCAGGCGATCCTCGACGCCATCGCGAAGATCGAGGGGTATGTGTAGGTTGCATAAACATAACACGCTTTGTGTTATCATACTTTCAATCAAATACGAATATAGGAGAATGTATCAATGGAAGGAAACTCAATGCGCTGGTGTGTATTGATTATTATCCTGTTTTGCATCTTGCTGAACGGCTGTGCAGGCGAACCGCTCCCAAGTGGTGATGAAATCATAGCCAAGCTAAACAAAGCTCTTTCAGAGAAAGGGCCGGAATTATCAAGGGCAATGAAAACCCCGCTTAGCAAGCTTGCCGAACTGCGTATTGACGCTGAGGAGGCCGAGACAAAAGGCAATGTGTTTGAAATCCAGTGTGCTTTGGAAGATTATGCGAAGGATCATGGCGAGTACCCAGAAGCCATCTATGGTGGCGACAAGAGCGGATGGAAATACTTCAACTCTCATCTACCTGAAGGTGCGGCAAAAATAACCGATCCACTACTCGAGGGCAACTATCTTGAATCATATCCGGTGAATGCCTTTATTGTGATGAATAACGCCGGCGACTATGATATCCCTGACTACGGTGCTGCAACTCAAATGGCCTGCGGAATATTCATGGAGGCAATACGTGGCCCATCAGGTAAATCGATGGACCCGCGTTTTGGCCTCAAGGGGAACAAGATGGGTAATGTCTTGTCTGAACCCTACCTGTTCATTGGACCCGGTAATTCCGATAACCCGGAACGTCTGCGTCTGTGCCCGGGGCAATTTGGTTATGCCCAATCGGGTGAACCGTTTCCCCCGGATGCGTGGAAAGGAAAAAACGTCACCCTTAACTCACCGGATGATTCAACGATGACAAAACCAGTAAGGTACCTGCTTTACGGTTTCGGTTCGATGGTGACGGAAGGGATGGATCTGCTCCGCTTCACGGGATTGAATGAGGAAGTCCCCCCGAGCTTTCCCTATATTTATAAGGGCCAGTATTATGAAGTCCCACATTTACTCAAGCCTGATACGGATATTAAGGTCAACCTTAGAATCCCCGAAACATTCGGTGGCGGTTCCGGCGGAACACTTCCTGTCGGGCCCCCGTGGATAGAAGATGATGAATTTTTGTACGGTGCACCCGATGGGTATAAGGACGGGGTAATAATCGTGCTGGTACAACGTGCTGATTGGTCGGGATTGAACCGCAATCCTGACTGGGAATATATCGATCTGCAGGCCTCATAAATTAATGCAGCTATCCTTCTGAAGACAGAAGGGCGCCACGCTATGAAAACGGCGAAAGTCAGGTTGATGCCCGTACATAGGGTATAATCATGTTAATTAAATAACCGACCGTGGCATCAAAGTAGATAGAACGGCAATGGAGTAAATCATTATGAAGCTGCGCGTGATGACACCTCTGCTATTCCTCATGGTTTTTGTTTCATGGGGATGCTCCAATAGCGGCGTGGGGCTCACCTCACCCGCAGAAGAGATATCCTGTGATGCATCAACAGGCAGGACCCACCAGTTATGGGGCTACTGGCAATTCACCGCCGATCCCGACGCGGGTACGCTCGAAGCGATACCCCTGCGCGCGGCGGATGGGCATCTCAATGTACTTCCATTCCTCGAACCTGAACCGCTTGTTTACCTCACGTTGGAGAGTGTCGAATTCAACGGCGATATTATCGAGGCCGACATCGGGCTGATTCACCCTTTTGAAGGCCTGGTTGAATTCACCGGGTTTGATGTCTGCGGAATAGTTATATCGAGCGGAAACGTGGGCGGATTCTCCGACGGCGATATCCATATTCAGGATGAATCCAACCTTCGCCTGCTGAACGCCGATGGGCATTCCCGTTGGTGGAACCCGGTCGAATTCCCGATCAATGACGGTAGCCTGACTTGCTACAAGGACGGTTTCCTCGGTACGCCTGATTCCTTTGCGAACTTCAGCGCCACACTGAACGGCTATAAGTATTTTTGCGATAACCTGAACTATCCCGACGAGCCGATGAGCGGCGTCAATCCGCTCGGGCGCGGCGTATTCAGTCCCGGCAAAAAGAATGTCCGTGAATTTATTATTAATATGGGCAGCACCGGCCTGATCTTCAATTATGCCGTGGATGCCTGCTGGACATTTCCGGCGGGCGAATACCCATGGACTGTCGCCGATTTCCCCGAAGACGCAAACCGTTCCGAGCCGTGGTGGATCGATGTCGAAATCCTGAGTAACTCGTTCTGGAATATCGGCACCGCCGCCGGGGGTTCGCTCGATCTGTCAATCGACGTTTATGACTGGTACAACGGGCACCTTAACACTATGAAGATTGAAAGCCCGGGCAACTTCGATATGGTAACCGGCCTTCTCCCGTCGGAAGGCGGAGAGGGATTCTCCACCTACGAGGTGGAAATTGATGCCACCAATCCTCCCCAGGGAGACATCCGGATTCTCATCTCCGTCGAGACCGAGGAGGTTGGCTTCGAGGGTTTCATACCGGGTAAAACCACGGCGGCATACAAGGTTTTGACAATACCGGTAAGCGATGAATATTTAGGCGAACTCACTGCCGCCGCCACCATCGAAATCGATCCTTACTTTGACGGTTTCAGTCCTTCGGGCACCGAGGATGACCCGATTCCCACCGAGTGGCGGTTTATACTCGACGCCTCCGGTTCCACGGGTTTTATCGTTGAATACCTCTGGGAGCTGGATGGTGATAACCTATTCGATGACTATTTTGGGCAAACGGTTAATGCCACTTACTTATATCCCGACATTTACACCATCAAGCTGAAGGTGACAAACGGCGGAAGCGTTTCGGATATATTCGAATTCCCGACTCCTTATCATGTTGTGAAGGGGACATATGTAAGTCCCCAGGCATGCTGAACTCGCACGGGGTCTCGGTCGAGACCCTGGTACGACATCGAGGATGCTTTAGCTGTCACCGGTCCGGGCAGTTATATCCTGGTTTTAGGTGAAGGCGTAACCCGGTACGAATATAACGAAGACCTCACACTGACGGATGCCGATGCCGGTGTAAGAATCCAGGGATATTACGGCGTTTACCTGGGGGATCTGCCCCCGCTCCAGACAGGCTTCGTGCGAATCGAGGGGGATAATATCACCTTCGACGGATTCGAGGTCACCGGGCCTTCCGCTTCGCTCTATCAACATCCGTCCTCTCCCGATGAATTAGCGAAGCTGGGGATTTATGATGCCGATAACGCCCTGTTCCGTCACCTTTACATCCACGATATCAACAACACCGCAAATTATTGCAAAGCCATCACGGCATGGGTCGGCGGCAGTCTCACGGTGCAGAATGTCCTCGAAGTAAACCTCAACTGCAGCCGTATCAAGAATAGCTGCCATGTTGACAATATTGACGAGCCGGAAATCATTTTTGTGAATTGCACATTCGACAGGCTTGGCAATGATGCTATCACCGATGCCGGCGGGTTTTACCGCGACGGCGGTACGTCGGACATCATTAACTGCCTGTGGACCGATATCGGCGGCACGGGTTTCCGCTACATTTGCTCCGACGTGCTGTTACCCGGATTGGTCGACGTGAGCTACAGCCTTGTGTGTGATACCACCATCCCGCCGGACGGCGGCGTCTATTTCTGGAATGTGGTTCCCAATACCGGTGTACTGAAGGGTCAGGATCCGCTTTATACTGATCCTTTCACCGATCACCACCTGCAATCGGGTTCGCCTGCCATTAATTCCGGCGACCCGGGTATCACCGACTACGATGACACGCCATCCGATATGGGCTGCTACGGCGGACCATACGGCGACTGGAATTTCGAGGATTAATAATAATTTCAAACACAGTCAATTGATGAATGGGTAGTGTAGGTCTCCGACCTACACCTTATGTAATGCCGCAGGTCGGAGACCTGTGGTACCCGACTTGCTGTAAAATAGTATCTTTACTCATGTAATCCTGCATTCCGACTTCATGTAACCCGGCTTTCTGACGCCGGGAAATCTTTTTATAGAGCGCATCTTTCGGGTAGCGCGTATTGGGTCGTTCTTATCGGGTAGCGCGTATCTATAGGTCGCTCTGCGACCGATGATGCGCGCACCTGGCAA
>CBDVBS010000245.1:0-5974 GCA_965372275.1 uncultured bacterium
CTTATCTCGGGAGGTGTCATCGACTCGTTCTCCATCGTATCCCTCAAAACCTGGCTGGAGAAAAAAGAAAGTATCACCATCCCGGACGATATGGGTACGGCGGATAACTTCGAAACCGTGATCAAAATCCTTGCACTGGTCGAACAGCGCAAGCAGGCTTAAGGCCTGATGGAAAGGGTGGGGTGAAGATCAACATTTAAGCGAGCGGCGCCTCCGCCTGCCGGTGCGCGCCCGGAAGGAGATATCATGGCTTTTACAGGCGCCAGAGAATTTCTTGCTAACGAACTTCAGACGATGAGGGATTCCGGCCTCTTCAAGGAGGAGCGGACCATCCATTCCCCACAGGCCGCCGATATCGTGGTCGAATACCCGGCGGGATCACCGGAGAAAAAAGTAGTCAACTTCTGCGCGAACAACTACCTCGGACTTTCCAGCCACCCCGCGGTAATCGAAGCCGCCCACAAGGCGCTCGATTCGCGCGGCTACGGAATGTCATCCGTACGCTTCATCTGCGGCACGCAGGACCTGCACAAGGAGCTAGAAGACAAGATCACCGATTTCATGGGAACCGACGACACGATCCTCTTCGCGAGCTGCCTCGACGCCAACGCCGCGCTTTTCGAGGCGGTGCTCACCCAGGAGGATGCAACCATCGCAGACAGACTGGTGCACGCGTCGATCGTGGACGGCATCAGGCTATGCAAGGCCCAGCAGTTCAATTACAAGCATCTCGATATGAAGCACCTCGAGAAGAAATTAATCGAGGCGAGCGAGAGCTGCCGTTTCAAGATGATCATCACCGACGGCGCGTTCTCGATGGACGGGGATGTCACACCGATGGACCAGATCGTCGCATTGGCTGAGAAGTACGACGCGATGGTCATGATCGACGACGCTCACTGCACTGGCTTCATCGGCAAGACCGGGCGGGGAAGTCACGAGCATTACAACGTGATGGGCAAGATCGACGCTATCACATCAACTCTTGGTAAAGCGATGGGCGGCGCGTCGGGCGGATTCGTCGCGGGACGCAAGGAGATCGTCGAGATTCTCCGCCAGAGAGGACGACCATACCTCTTCTCGAATGCCGTACCCCCGATGATCGCGGCGGGCGGAATCAAGGTGCTCGAACTTCTATCGGAAACAACCGACTTGAGGGACAAACTTGAGAAAAACACGAAATACTTCCGCGAGAAGATGACCGCGAACGGATTCGGCATCAGGGAAGGTTTCCATCCGATCGTCCCCATTATGCTCTACAACGCAAAACTCGCCCAGGACTTCGCGCGCGACCTCTACGACGAGGGCATCTATGTCATCGGGTTCTTCTTCCCGGTCGTCGCAAAAGGACTGGCGCGTATCAGGGTACAGCTTTCGGCCGGACACGAGATGGAGCATATAGACAAGGCAATTGCTGCATTCACCAAGATCGGCAAGAAGTACGATATCCTCGGCAAGACGAAGCAGGAGATCGTCGACAAGTACGGACTGTAAAAAGTTCTTTATAGATGAATTAACAGCCTCCGGATTTCCGGGGGCTTTTCTTATATTCTCTGAATGGTAGAATGATGCTGAAGAGGTTGTTCTATATGATAATCGGCATTGGCATAGACATAGCCGACAGGAAACGGTTCGCCCGGGCGGACGAGAAATTGGGCGACCGGTTTTTCGAGAAGATATTTCTTCCTGATGAAATCGCGGAATCTCGTTCACTTGAAGATGCATACCGGGCGTTCGCTGAGCGTTTCGCCGCAAAGGAAGCTGTTCTCAAAGCACTTGGTTACGGGTTGGATAAAGGTGCTTCTTTCAGAGAGATAGAGATCGTTGAGAGTTTTCAGGGCAAGGCAATTCTCCACGGGAAGGTCCGGCAGATAGCAAAGGACAAAGGTGTCACCGATGTGTTGCTCACGATTTCACGGGAAGACGATTTAGCTATCGCCGTGGCTGTACTGGAGAGTAATTGAAAAGGCCCCACCGTTGCATGAACCATGCGGAATTGGTCTTAGTTGCTATAATATCCCTGATGCCGACTCTCATACTCATAAATCCCACCGCGAGAAAGAAGCGTTATAAAACTTCTCTGCAAAAACTTATTGAGAATAAATTCGGACGGGCTGGGGAGAGTTATGAAATTGTTGAACCCGTTGATGTCAAGGATTGGGGAGAGCAAGTACGTTCGGCATACGAAAAAGGCTTCGACAAACTGTTGGCGGCGGGTGGTGACGGCAGCGTTCATCTCAGTATCCAGGGACTCGACTATGAAAATGTAGCGCTGGGAATACTCCCTATTGGCAGCGGCAACGATATATACCGCGCGTTTGAAATTCCCATGAATCCTGAAGCCGCGCTCGATAACTTCTTCGGCGGTGAGGAGCGGGTCGACCTGGGTGATGTCAACGGGCATTTCTTTCTCAACACGGCGGGAATCGGCCTGGATAGCTGGACAATTATGGTGAAGGAAAAATCTACCGGCATGCTTTCCGGAAACTATGTCTTCCTGTTCCTGAAAACCGTCGGAATGCTGAAGGGGCTCGATTGCGAGATAGAAATTGACGGCCGGACAATAAGGAGAAACGCATACTGGGTTATTGCCGCGAACAATCGCTACATCGGGGGTGGTATGAAAATCGCACCCGATGCCGATCTTCAGGACGGCCTGTTCGATGTTATCATAATTGGCAAATCATCAAGATTGGACCTGGTTCGCCGCATACCTCAAATATTCAAAGGGACTCACATCAATCATCCGAAAGCAGAGGTGTTCAAGGCCGAACATGTAGTCATCAAGTGCGCGGAGGACATCCTGTGTGCTCTCGACGGCGAACTCAACGGCCCGACACCCATTGATATCAGGATGCATCCCGGTAAATTGAAACTGCGGGGTAAGTTGGAACGACGCAGTTGATTAGCGATATCCCCTTTCATATAAGTATCAGGTCGGTTAATATTTGTCCATGCGCACAAGGCTTATGGGCGTAATCAATGTCACCCCCGACAGCTTCTTCGACGGGGGCAAGTTTCTCGACCCCTCGGCTGCTGTTGCACAGGGCTTGAAGTTAGCCGGTGAGGGAGCGCATATTATTGATATCGGGGGCGAATCGACCCGACCGGGCTCCGCGAGTGTTGATGCCGATGAAGAGATCTCGCGTGTAATCCCCGTAATAAAGGGGATCAGGGAAAAATCGGATGTTAAAATAAGCATCGACACGCGAAAGGCCGTCGTTGCCGATGCGGCAATCGACGCGGGGGCGGCGATAGTCAACGATGTGAGCGCATTACGCTACGATCCCGATATGGCCGAGCTGGTTGCGAAAAAGGGCACCGGTGTGATCCTGATGCATGCGCTTGGCGATCCATCCACGATGCAGGACGACCCGCGTTACGATAATGTAGTTGACGACATCAATACCTTTTTCGCCGAGAGGCTTCATTATTCAACCTTGAAGGGTATTGATGCATCCAACATATATATAGATCCCGGCATAGGTTTCGGCAAGACGCTCGAGCATAACCTTGAAATACTCAGGCGGCTTGATGAATTCAAATGCCATGGCGTAACGCTTCTCGTGGGACCGTCGAATAAATCGTTCATCGGATTCGTGCTTGATGAGCCGGTGGGACAGAGGATCGAAGGCACCATTGCCGCATGTGTGTTGGCGGTCATAAAAGGCGCGGATATACTTCGGGTGCACGATGTCGCCGCGATCGCGAAGGCCGTCAAGGTGGCCGAAGCAATCATAAACAGGAAGGATACGACTTAAAGTTTGGACCATGTTAAATTCAAAAAGCTGAAACGTATCAAGATCAAGACAACCCGTCTTGTTGACACCCTGTTTTTCGGTGAGTACCCGTCTGCGTTCAAGGGCAGGGGTATCGATTTCAGCGAAGTCCGCCGTTATGTCGAGGGTGATGACATACGCCTTATCGACTGGAATGTCACTTCGCGGATGAACGAGCCGTATGTCCGGCAGTATCTCGAAGAGCGCGAGCTGAATCTCTACCTGTTGCTGGACGTAAGCGCATCACACGACTTCGGATCGGCATATAAACTCAAGCGCGATGTCGCCCTTGAATTCTGCGGCACCGTTGCCCATCTCGCGTTGAAGCATAACGACAAGGTCGGGCTTATATTGTTCACCGACCGTGTCGAAGCCGTTGTAAAACCCGGCAAGGGTAATAAACAGCTTATGCGCATACTCGATGCAATCCTCAGCGTAAAACCTGCGGGGAAGGGCAGCCTTCCATCCGCCGCGTTCAGCCATTTGGCGGCGGTGACGAAGCATCGCTCGATAGTCTTTCTCGTAAGCGATCTTTTTATCGGTGAAGACCTGGCGCGTCCCCTGAAGATATTAAGCCGACAGCATGATGTTGTCGCGGCGAGAATTACCGATATGCGCGAATACGAAATCCCGCCTGTTGGACTTGTTGAGATCGAGGATCCGGAAACCGGCGAGATATTCACACTCGACACGAGGGATCGCTACGCAATGAATCTCTATCATGTGGCACTTGCGCGGTACGATGAGCGCCTCAGGAAGACACTCTCATCCGCCGGCGTTGATATGATCGAAATAGACGCGCGGAAGGGATACATCCGCCCGCTGCTCAGATTCCTTCGGTCGAGGGACAGGAAACGCAGAAGATGATGGCTGCTGAATTACAGACAGGTTTTCGTTTTCATCACCCGGAAGTCCTTTTCCTTCTCGGGTTGATACCTCTTGTCATCATTGCGGCATGGTTCAAGTTCAAGAAACGCCCCAACGTTTTCAGACTTCCCGTGGCGCATCTTATTGGGAAGGCCCCGCTAAAGAAGCGACGCGGTATCATGAGGGGTGTCCCGGTTTTCATGCGCATTATCGCATTAGCGCTGCTTGTCACCGCCGCGGCACAGCCGCAATGGGGCGAAGGGCATGAATTGATCAACGCCGAGGGAATCGAGATAACACTTGTTCTCGACCTGTCGGGCAGTATGAACGCGGAGGATTTCAAACCGACACGTCTTGAAGCAGCCAAGAAGGTCATCATTGAATTCGTGGACGGCCTCGAAACCGACCGCGTGGCGTTGGTCGCTTTTTCCGGCAGTGCGCTGACCCAGTGCCCGATGACCTTCGATTACGAGGTGGTGAAGGGATTCCTCGCGTATCTCGATACATACACCATCGCGCAGCCGGGCACGAATATCGGTGCAGCAATCATGACCGGCATCAATAAATTCGATCTCAACGAGGGAACCGCCGACAAGGTCATGATCCTTCTCACAGACGGCGAGAACAATGTCGATGATATTGTCACGCCCTTAGAAGCCGCGAAGATCGCCAACAGGAAGGATATCAAGATATACACGATCGGCGTCGGCACGAAGGAAGGCGCGCCGGTACCGATGATGGGATCATCGATCCCGAGGTATGCCACCGACCATTGGGGAAGGATACAGACATCGAAACTGGATGAGAAAACGCTGATGGAAATCTCCGCCGCAACAGGTGGGAGGTACTTCCCCGCGTCGAATATGCAAAAGCTCTCGGAAATATATGAAGAGATAAGCAGTATGGAAACGACCGAGATCGAAAGGGAAGTGTATGTAGATTACAAGGAGATGTTCCACTATTTCCTGCTGCCCGGGTTGATTGCACTTATGGCGGGAGTGATCCTCGTCAATACCCGCTTCAGGGTGTTGCCGTAGGAAGTTTGGCATGAATATGTTCGGTAATTCTGAAATACTGTGGTACCTGTGGGCCGTTCCGGTCTTAGCCCTGCTTTATCTCCTCTGGACGAGAAGCAGGGATGTTGCCAGAAGGAAATTGGCGTCTAAGGATGTGAGCCCCGTCGTGCTTCGATCCGAACCGGGCATCATACGGGCGATGCGCGCGGTTCTCGTCCTACTGGCATTCACCCTCTTTATAATCGCGCTGGCGAGACCGTTAGGCGGGGTGGAGTATGTTGATGTCGAGGCGAAAGGTATCGACATCGTCCT
>CBDVBS010000246.1:0-5973 GCA_965372275.1 uncultured bacterium
TCACCAGCGACCTCGGCGGGGAATAATGCCTGGACTTCGGCCCATACGGGGATATCCACTTCGATCTCTTCGTTCTTGTTGCACGCGGGTAGCAGGATGAGAGCAAACACGAGGACTACTATCAGGCTTCTCAGCATGATAACCGCCTCCCTTGGCAGACTTGAAAAACAGAACTACTAAATATTATACCATGTGATACAGGGATGAAGTATACCGGGATGATGTTGATATGATTCAACTCCAGCATTATTCTATCTGAAAATGGTAGGGGTAACCCTCCGAGTATTACTGAACTGCAGCGATATTAAGACCGGAAGGTTCCCCGGAGGGCAACCCCCACAAGCAATCCCTGACTCCAACCCCCCGACAAAACCAAAATGCCGCATCTTTTTAGCGTGATTGATGGCACGGTCTGCACGAGTCTTCGAGTGCTGACCGTGGTCTTAGCCCCGGGTTTGGAATAGCCACGGTCAGCCTCGGTTGCAGGGCAACCTCGGCAGACCGTGCCATCAAGAATGAGACGTTAATAAAATGCTATGGTGAGGTGTGCAGCCCCCGTCATGCATCCTGACGCGATGTTATCCCACCATAAAATCAAGGTGGTTTTCCTTTATAATGTTCCTTGAGGTAATAAACGGCATGCGAGTTGGATACATACAGACGGAACCGATAATCGGGCAGACGAAAAAGAATCTCGACCGGGCGGTGGACCTTATCGCGAAGGTCAAGGACGCCGACCTTATCGTGCTGCCGGAATTATTCCATTCGGGATACACGTTCGAATCGAAGGAGGAAGCCGAGTCGCTTTCCTGCGAAATAGACGGCGGGGACGCGGTGCAGGCGATGCTCTATGCAGCGCGCAAGTGGGAGATGCACATATGCGCGGGGGTACTTGAGCGTGACGGGAAGGTTCTCTACAACTCGTCGGTGCTGGTGAATCCCGCGGAAGTCGTGATGGTTTACCGAAAGATACATCTGTTCACCAACGAGAAGGACATCTTCAAGGCCGGGGATGAGAAACCGGAAGTTGCGGACATCGGCGACGCGAAAATCGGGATGCTGATATGTTTCGACTGGACGAAACCCGGCGCGTGGAATTACCTCGCGCGTAAGGGAGCGCAGATAATCTGCCATCCATCCAACCTGGTGCTCGAGGGCAAATGCGAGAAGGGTATCCCGGTACGGGCGATGGAGAATAAGGTGTTCATCATATCTTGCGACCGGGTCGGCGAGGAGCGTGGATTGGAATTTGTCGGGACAAGCCAGATCGTCGATCCTGATGGGAACGTGTTGAGCAAGGCCCCGGCGAAGGGTGAGTTTTTCGATATGGTTGAAATAAATCCCGAACTCGCATTGAACAAATACATCACTCCACGCAACCACCTGTTCGAGGATCAACGCTGGGAGCTTTATCCGCCTGTTGATGATGAGGAAGAGTAAGGCCCCAATTTCTTTCCGGGTGGCACACTTCAGATGGAATTGGTCTGATATAATCAAGCGAAATAAATCGGGGCCGTCCCTGTTTATTTTGGATATGTAGATGACCGATTTCAGACGCGGCATAGGTGTATTTCTATTTTCGGCGGCGTTCCTTCTGCTGGAACTTTCGCTGAGCCGCATATTCAGCGTAATCAGCTTCTATCACTACGCCTACATGGCGATAAGCCTCGCGCTGTTCGGGATGGCGTTCGGCGGAGTGTTAGCATACCTGAAACCGTCGCTGGTTCCCGAAGGACGTACCGATGAGCAGTTAGCCGTACTCTCCACCCTGTTCGCGGCATACACAATCGTCGCGATGAACATCATCTCCAACATCAACTTCAATCCGTTCCAGCCGTTGGCGGAAACCTTCGGCGACCTCGTATGGCTAATCCTCATAAGCATGGTGCCGTTCATGATTGCGGGAGTAATTCTCAGCCAGGTATTCGCGCGATACCGCGAACGTATCGGCACGATGTACGCCGCCAACCTGGTCGGTTCCGGCGTCGGATGCCTGCTTGTGATACCGGCGATGAATCTCCTCGGCGGACCGACATCGGTCATATTCGCATCGTTCCTCGCTCTATGCGCCGCCGTCGCATTCCAACCGCCGAGGCAGAAATCCCGTTCGTACGGCTATGCCCTGTTCGCGGTGCTCATCCTCGCGTTGACGGTCATCAATCCATCCACCGGACATATCAAACTCCGGTATTCCAAGGGCAAGGACCTGTCAGCGGCACAGGTGGTCTATTCGAAATGGAATTCATTCAGCCGCATTCTCGTCATCGAAGATTACCCGCGATTTTTAGCATTTGAAACCGGGGCACGTAACCTGCTCAATCCGAAACAGGAATTCCGGTTCTACAACTGGAGCCTGTCGTCGAAGTATGAGGGTGACACCGTCGAAGGCAAATCGCTGCTCATCGACGATTTAGCAGGAAGCCCGCTCATCAATTTCGACGGTGACTTGAAAAAGCTCGATTTCCTGAGGTATGACATAACCGCGCTTGGATATTACCTCAAGGAACATGTAGAACCCGATGTGCTCATCATCGGACCCGGCTGCGGGCGGGATGTGCTTACCGCGCTGAATTTCGGAGCGGGAAGCATCACCGGCGTGGAGATCAACCCGCTCATCATCGATGTCGCGCAGAATGAATTCGGCGAATTCACCGGGCGGCCTTATTCACAGCCGGGAGTTACGCTTCACATCGACGAGGGGCGAAATTTCATCGCCCGGTCGAAGGACAAGTACGACATCATTCAGATCCCACTCGTTGACACATGGGCCGCGACGTCGTCGGGCGCTTTCAGTCTTTCGGAGAATAATCTATACACCGTCGAGGCGTTGGGAGAATATTTCGAGCATCTGAAACCGGGGGGGATTCTCGCGATAAGCCGATATGTCTTCGACCCGCCGAAGCAATCACTGAGAGTCCTGGCATTGTTCCGCGCGCATTGCGAAAAAAACGGCATCCCCAACCCGGAGCGTAAATGCGCAGTTGTGGCATTCGATGAATATAAATACAGCAACGTCGGCACGATCATCATGAAAAACGAAGATCTCACGCAGGAAGAGATGGACACCCTGGGTGATGTCAGCAAGGAAATGAGCTACAAGGTGCTTTGGATGCCTGACGGCGGGTTTTATCCGGGTCAGTTCACGCAGTTGCTTCACGCCCAGAACTTCAAGGAATACCTGGATAATTACCGGTTCGACATTTCACCCACGACCGACAACCGCCCGTTCTTTTTCCACATGATCAGGCCTGGTAAATTCATTGAAGCCCTTGGTGTGACCGTGGAAGCGGAGCAGACACACAATTTCATGGCGATCTACACGTTGATGATGCTGCTGTTTATATTGCTGTTCCTCATAATCATCAGCATAATCGTACCCCTGTTCGTAAGTTTAAAACGCCGTGGGATTATTCTCGGCCCGAGGCGGTCGAATCACCTGCTCTATTTCGCGTGCATCGGCGCGGCATTCATGTTGTTTGAAATATCGATGATACAGAAATTCATACTGTTCCTCGGCGCGCCGATCTATTCGTTGGCGATAGTGCTGTTCAGTCTGCTTGTGTTTACTGGGATCGGAGCATGGCTGTCGGATCTGTTGGTTAGAAGACGGCAACTGGAAAATCAGGATATTGATGATGTACTTCCGGGTGGCACTGACAAGCATACAGATGAGAGTGAATTTCCCACCCAAGATGATTTGCTTGTCAGTGAAATAGATAGCAATGAAAACACTGACAAACTCGAAGACTCGCTTGTCAGTGACACCCGGAAAAGTGACACCCGGATAAGTACCACCCAGAGAACAGGATGGATAAGCCCTGCACTGTTTATCGTCATTCTGATTGCGGTTATATTACTGTTCAATTTCCTGCTTACGCCGATGTTCAACGCGCTGATCGGCCTCGGAATATTCTGGCGATGCTTGTTAGCGATAATTCTGCTCGCACCGGTTGGTTTGTTATTGGGGTTCCCATTCCCGCTGGGTATCCGGATGATGGGAGATGACGGGGCTGAGCTGATACCATATGCCTACGGGCTTAACGGGGCGTTCGGTGTGCTGGGAAGCGTACTGGCACTGGTGCTGGCGCTGATGTTCGGATTCTCATTCAATGTGCTTCTCTGAGTGGGGCTCTATGGAATCGCCGCCGCATCCGCGGTTGGGAATATACCTGAAACCACCCCGACATAGAAGATCATGCCATCCGAGCCACGACCGTGAGGAAGTGGACAAAGACACGCCCAAAGCCGAAGACGGCTGTGGGCGTGCCACCCGGATCAGTGGCACCCGGGATTGAGCTTCACGAGTTTTCATTTATTTATTCCAGCTCCGATATGTGATTAAATAGAGCAAGAAATCCGTGATGGAGATTAACGTATGCAATTCGGAACCGATGGCGTGAGAGGAATTTCCGGGGTGGATTTCACGGAAGAGACCGTGGAGTTTGTCACCCGCGCGATCTGCCGCATGCTCTCCCGCGACGGGCGTCACGATAAGCTCACCATCATGCTCGGAGAGAGGCATGTCATCACCCAGCCGTTCTCCCGCAAACTGGTTGTCGGATACGATTGCCGGCATCGCAGCAGGGAATTCGCCCTGATCGCCTCGGCTATCGCAGTTGATGAGGGATTCGATGTGCTGTTGTCGAACGGGCCGGTATCGACGCCGACATTGAGTTACGCCGTAAAAGCTCACGAAACCGACGGAGCTATCATCATAACAGCCTCGCATAATCCGTCGCAATTCAACGGGCTGAAATTCAAGCCGTTCTACGCGGGGAGTTCGGTCGAGGAAGTTACGGGCCCGATAGAATCGGAACTGGAGGCTTTGCTTGAAGATAACAGCGATAAACCGTTGTGGATGGGTACGGGAACCATAACCGAATTCGACCCGCTGCCTGATTACATCAAAGCATTGCGCAGCGTGATCAATCTTGATGCCATAGCGGATTCCAATATTCTACCGATATTCGACCCCATTCACGGTTCGGCGTGTGGGATGCTCCGGGCCGTGTTTGAGGGAACCGGATTCCGTACAGAGGAAGTGCGGGGTAATGCGGATGCCGATTTCGGCGGGGTACATCCCGAGCCGCTCGTGCAAAACCTCGGCCCGTTGATTGAAGCCGCGAAGGCAGCGGGTGACGGCGCTATCGGAATTGCAATGGACGGCGACGGCGACCGCCTCGGGGTCGTGGATCATACCGGAGCGTTCCTGTCATCACAGGTCATATTCCCGCTTCTCATGCGGCATCTCATCGAGCATCGCGGCAAAACCGGCGCGGTGGCGAGAACATTCAGCGTATCCGAACTCGTCGATGCCATCGCAAAAAAACATGATGTAAAAGTATTCGTGGAACCGATCGGATTCAAATATCTCGCGTCGCATATCGTGAAGGGTGAAGCGTTCATAGGCGGGGAAGAATCAGGCGGAATCGGGTTTGACATGCTCATCCCCGAACGCTGCGGCGTGTTAGCCGGGCTGATCCTTCTCGAAGCCTGTTGCGAGAGGGGCAAGAATGTGCGCGAGATGGTGGAGGAGATGTTCGATGAGTATGGCGTGCATCATTCAGACCGTATCGACCTGCCGTTGTCCCGCACGGTGTCAAGGGGAGAAGTCAAGATCGCGGTGGAGACGTCCGGGCCGGAAGTGTTCGCCGGGTTCGACCCGAGGAATATTATTACTTTCGACGGCACGAAGATCTCCTTCAAGCCGAGAGGATTCATCCTGTTCAGGCCATCGGGTACCGAGCCGCTGTTGCGCATTTATGCCGAATCGGATGAACCCGCACGTACCGCCGCTCTCCTGAATGCCGGCAGGAAGCTTGTCGTTGATAAAACCGATTTTCTTGTGAGTCTGGGGTAATGTTTTTTTGTTAGCCAATTACTACGTTTACTTCCCATGATTTCAATAATATAGCGGATGCCGCACACTTCAGTGTGCGTGTATCCCTGATTATAAGCCGGGTGCCGCCTACA
>CBDVBS010000247.1:0-5948 GCA_965372275.1 uncultured bacterium
TGCAGGTTAACGATGTAAGCAATTTTCTGATTCTCATGATGATTCTCCTCCCGATGTGTTTTTGACGTATTCAATCATACTTGCGTTTAAAACTTCTCTCAAGGAATAAATTAGGGACAGTCACCTATTTCTTCAGGATGAATACATCAAACCGTATCACTATAGAGAAGAAATAGGTGACTGTCCCCAATTTACTGTAACACCGCCATTCGTCCGGTTGACGTATCATAGCGCAGAATCCTCTCCCGCACGAGCCTGCCGCGCCCGTCGTATTGGTAGTCAGCCTCGAACCGCGCCGGGCTGTTCTCCATCGCCGTGCCTGTCATAATCATCGGCTTGTCACGCACCGCCTTGTTAACCAACCGCCCCATGTTGTCGTACTTATAATCTACCACAAATACTTCGGGACCGTACTCCGAAACGTCAGTGGATGTCTGGTCCACCGCCGAAACCCGCGCCAATTGCCCGTCCTGCGCATATTCATAACGCATCTCAAGCTGTGGAAGAGTCTTCTGCCTGGTGTATGTCTACTTGATATTCTCACCATTCTAAGTGCTAATCATCAATTTATAGCTACCGGTGTTAAAATATACAACAGTGCAAGAGACATAGGTCAGTTGTTATCTTTTCAATAGCTTGCTTGGCTGCATTAACCAATACTTCCTCACCTGCCTCATTTGCAGCAATCTCATCAAGTAGTGTTAGGGATATTTTCGCATCTCCGCCCAATGCGCCGAGAGCTTTCACACCTTCAACTCTTACATCATAATTCCCTTCATTAATTGATTTCATTATCATTTTAACCACACCATGGTCATATATTTTTATTCCACCTACTGCCTTTATAGCTTCTATCCTCACATTGCTATCCTCATCTTCTAGTGCTTGTAATAATAAGGACTTAGCAATAAGGTCTTCTGAGGGTGCAAGAGACCTAATCAGGTGGATAATCTTAACCCTCTCCTGACTTCCTGCTAAAGCGAAAGCACATGTTAAAGAACCTACAACATTTTCATCGTATAATCCTGACCACTCTACATACCTTCTAGCCCATCTCCTTACTTCAGGGTTATTATCAGCATTCGCAATAATCATAGCCTCATTGGCTTGTGGCGCAATTTCTGCGGCAAAACTAAGGGTTTTTGCTGAGCCTATTCTCACATCATCGCTGGAATCATATTTCATTAGGTTTATTAGTGCATATACCACCTCGTTTGAAATGTTCGATCTGGCAGAGCTATACCTTGTATTCAATATATAATTATCAACTATATGTAAAATATCCATCCTCAAGTTTGAAGAACCATCTTTTATGAATTCCAAGATCAAGTATTCTGAGTATCTATCATATTGTGTTATCTCGCAGATTGCACTAATAGCTGCTACTTTCACTTCTAAACTTGCATCCTCTCGTGCAATATGCTCCAAATACTCCAATATGGTTATATCACTTGGCGCTGTGCTACCTATTGCATGGATAGCCCTAATCTTCATCCCTTCTTCTGGTTTATCGTCTATAATACTAGCCAACATTGGTACCGCCTCTTGGGCAGCCCTACCTGACAACGATATACCGTATATTGCATCCGACCTAAATTGGATATCCTTAACTGCTTCAATAAGCACTGAACAGATATTCTCATTTACTATTCCAATTTGAGCCAGTGCAAGCGCTGCTTCAAACTTCAGTGGAAAGATTTCGCAGTTTAATGCTTCTAATGCCATAGCCTTGGCGTTATTGTATCCACGGTAGTGTAAGATTGGTACTAAACGGATAATACCTCTAAGAACATTAACATTAGTTTCCCTATGAAACAACAATTCTAGCTCAGTTACCGGTTCGCCTATATAAAATGATCGATTAATATAAATGCTGATTGCTACTTTCCTTATTTCAGGATTCTCATCAGCAATGGCAGCAAGAAGTGCCTCCCTAATATCGTCTAAATGTAACTGCACTGCAAGTCCTTCATTTCTGAAATACCACATACTATGTATTGCTGCCAATCTAACATTATCATTAACATCATGCCTAATTATGCCAGTGATCTTATGAAGGGCTATAGCAGATCTAAAGTCTTGGCAATATAATGCTTGTTCCCGCACCAAAGCATCATCAGAGAAAAGAGAATGAAAGCCGATTGAACCTGGTTGATACGTGCTATCTTGACTTCCGTAATCGAGCATAATGTTTCCAAGGAATGCTAAGGTCAGAATAGTAAAGTGCAGAACTAAGTTACGCATATATAATCACCTCCTAATATATCACTGCGAAAACCTTTGGGCCATAAGGCAACACCTCATTGCGTTGGTAAAATCGTATATATCAGTAGGGTCTTTCATTGTCATTAGTTTGTCATAATTGGTTACACAGCATGCATAAATATTATCGTAATTGTTTGAAATATATTCGTCTTGAGTGCTTTTACCGATTCTACTTGCTAATGATTCGCAAAGCTTTTTGCCAGCATTTGAGTTGATGCCTGGGACAGCGCTAAATATCATAGAAAGAGCATCAAGGGCCTTATCCCTGACTTGGCCTTCGAAGCACTTATAAATACATGCGATAATGTCAAAAATGGTGATTGAAGGGAGGCTTGTAACAAGGCAATCAATGAAGCAATTGTTCGTGAGGCCAAGCTTATTTAGTATACCCTGAATAATCTCGATAATATTACCAACATATTCATGTGATTTCGCATAATATTCTATAACCGCAGTAGATACGAAAGAAGCAATATCAGTTGAACACATAAGGCAACAATTACTCCTACAACGGCCCATAGACATTTCAGGATCGTCTGGACAAGGGTTCA
The DNA here is from genome assembly GCA_965372275.1 of uncultured bacterium. Taxonomy (GTDB): domain Bacteria; phylum JAJVIF01; class JAJVIF01; order JAPKYR01; family CAZSPL01; genus CBDVBS01. The sequence continues at coordinate 2,817 of CBDVBS010000247.1, forward strand.
TATTAGCTAAGAATGAGACAGCACCACAACAAATCTTAAGGAACGCAGGAGAGAATTGTTTGTTACCAGTTGGATATTGCCAAGTACATAAATTATATACAGTGTTAGCTGGTGGAGTGACCTTAAAGAATATGAACAAGGCTTCAAGGCAACAGGGAGGGCATCGACGGGGGTCATCTGCATTGGCTGGATCATTTGCCCAATATTCCATCTCGTCTTCCGGAAATGGTACAAAAGGAAGGGGTGGTATTGATAATTCCGGGTCAACTTCTGATGTTGGTTCAATTTCAATGCCACCAATACCTCCGGACCCTCCAAAAAAGCCGAAATAAGGATTATTTCCCACCCGATTCAGCATCCGGGTGTAACTCGCTAAGTAGTGTCGTTGGCCCTGTTGGATCAGCGGGTCGAAGTAGGCGGAGGCGCCGGAGGTGCTGGCGAATGTTTCGATGTACATACCGCTGGAGAGGAGATTAGAGAGTTGTGTGTCCTGCTCGGAGCCATAGACCTGGCGTTCGAGGGATGATGTCAGCTCCATGCGTTTCACAACATTCTTCGTATCTTTATCAACCCGCGCCGTCATAACACCCCGGTCGGTCATCAACTGCCGGTCGGTGAACGTCGAGCCATCGTCGCTCTCCCGCTGACGAATCCCCCCCTGCTGGTGCAGGTAATCGCGGATGAGGTACATATACATATATGCCCATGCTTCCAGATCGGGTGGTTCAGAAATTAAGTGCAGCGCGTTAAATTTATGTTCCTGAACCAGCGTCATACCGTCATAGACATAGCGGAAAACATCCATCGACCATGTCTCCTCGCCCTCATCATAATCCCAACGCTGCCACACGCGGCCCAGCCCGTCCCACCAGATGTGCGTTGTCGTGTCGCCCAACCTGTACGTCTTCAGCCGATTCTTCCGGTCGTATGTAAACGTGTACGCCGCCCGATAAGCCAAATAATTCCCACTGCGCGTTATTGAAATGCCCTTTGTTCCTGTGAGATTATTATTTGTATCATAAGTAAATGATCCGGATTCAACAGCACTAACACCCGAACCTCCCACGAAAGTAGCATTCGTTAATTGGTAACCCTTGGCATAAGTACGCGTCTCTGTATACGCCAACCCGTAATCGTCATAAACCCTAATCTCCGTCGGATTGTCGCCGAGGTCGAAGGTGGTCTGAATGTCCTGCGTAACCGCCATCCGACCGGTTGACGTATCATAGCGCAGTATCCTCTCGCGCTCGAGCCTGCCACGGCCGTCATACTGGTAATCGGATTCGTATCTTTCGCTCGAACCCTGCATCGCGGTATCCGTCTGAACCAATGGCGTATCCCTCACCACCTTGTTAACCAGCCTTCCCATGTTGTCGTATTTATATTCTACCACATACCTTTCCGGCCCGTATTGCGCGGTCTCCGTCGCTGTCTGATCGACGTATGATACGCGGGAAAGTTGCCCACCCTGGGCATATTCGTACCTTAGCTCAAGCTGCGGGAGAGTCTTCTGCTTCGTGTAAGTCCACTTGAAGTTATCATCATCTTCAACGTTTAACACGCTGATCGTAACGCCATTGTGTGTAAGGGTCGCGTATCCGGATGCATCAATCACCGTCGATGTGATTAAGATGCCATCCAAGTATAAGTATATTGTGCCACTGGGGCCACCGCTAATTCTGACTTCCCAAACCTGGATTGCTTCGTCATCATTTGATGGTTCACCACTTGCCGTGACTGAGCCGGTGCCGGTATCGCCGGTTTTAGTAGTTACCTCAGACGTTTTCCATGTATCATCACCCGATTCGGCATTGGGATAGATTACACGAGTAACGTAGCCCGGAAACTCATCCAATGTAGCCGGTAGCGGTTGCTTCTTATGTAGCCCGGTCAACCCCGTTGCCGGGAATAAATTCATAATCATATTCGGCTCCCTGGGCCAAAATATAGGATAAATTCAGAATCGGGAATGCATGGCCTGTTTTGTCTGTACCCTACCATATATTCATTATACCAGAATTTATTCTCGGCATCAGAATCCCGGGTTACATGAAGTTAAGAAAAGCGCCTGCAAAGGGATGCCGAGTTACATAACTAACTATGCCGCTGGTGAAGCACCATTGGGGACAGTCCCGCGAAGACTTGGGACAGTCCCCAATGGCAGTTCCCAATAGCAGTCCCCAATGGTGGTGAGAATTTATTCCCGGCTTCAGAAAGCCGGGCTACATAACAGAAATAGATGTAACACACGAATCGCATCACTGTCCGACGAAGCGGAGCGAAAGCTTATTCGTGCGTTACAATCAGGCAATTACCAGTTCCGGCGGATTGTGTATTTCAGCAAGACTTCCTCGTCCGCCTCTGCCGGTACGAAGAAATGCAGCGTGGACGCATCCTTCTTTTCCCATTCGTGCGTGGTCTTCATCATGTCCCAGTCGCCCCCGGCGTGGTCAACAACGGTCACCGTAATCGCAGCGGTCTTGTGATTGCGCACTTCAACCTCGATATCATATTCCCATATCCTGTTGTTGGTGATCTTGCGTCGATCCATCACCCGTCGTTCACATACCACATCGAATGCTTCGCCCATGAACAGGGTGATCTCTTCATCCTTTGGTGTATGATCGATGCTGTCCTCGCCGATGAATTGCAGCATTCCCGACGAGTCGGCCTTGTAAACGCGCACGATGCCCTTCGGAAGCGGGATGCCGAGGTTGTTCTCCTCGGAATTCATGAACCGCATCTTGACCTTGGCCTTGTCTTCCGATGTATCCCCGCCGCCGTAATACCTGCCCGGATCGAACACGAAGACCTTCTCGGCAGGGACACCGTTGCCGGTGAGCAGGCTTATCTGCTTGGTCTGATTGTCCTTCAATGTCGCCGGACGTGAGAGGGTGTAGAGGTGATACTCGAAAAATGATTCCTCCCCGAAACCGCCATAACCTGCCGCTCCGTTGGCCATTTCAGCAGACAACATCGGTGCCGCCTTGAGGTATCGCATCTCCGGCTGTACGCGATTGATTTCTCCCGCGACGAGTTTCAGTGTCGCTTCGGGATACGTGGCCCCGGATTTATTTGTGATACTCACCCAGCCGCTTAGATCGAGCATATCGTCGTTCTGCCCGATGATGG
>CBDVBS010000248.1:0-5942 GCA_965372275.1 uncultured bacterium
ACCGTCCGCAGCCGGTACACAGAATACGCTCGAATTTATTCACGTAATAATTAAACTTATGCTGGACCCGCTGGCGGTATCGCTCGTACTGGAATGCGCGCGGGTTATGCCCTGATGTGTGCAGTGTAAACAACTTGCTCTGGCAGTAGTCCCAATTCTTGACGCGCGTTCCGCCTTCAATATCGCCCTCGTCAACGATGTCGAAGCAATGGCATGTCGGACACAGGTATGTACATGTGCCGCATCCGATGCAGGATACCGTCGCCTGCTTCCAGAACGGATGCTCGAAATTCGCCTCAAGCCAGGTGTGCACCACTTTGTGATCGAACTTCGCGGCAAGCGACGTCTTCAATTCCTCGATTGCCGCCACGGGCTTTGCATCGCCTGAGCCCCAACCGTCGGTCTTCTCAACGAATTCGATGCCCTTATCGGTGATGGCTTCGACGACATACTCCTGCTCCGCTCCGGTTTCACCGGCAGTCGGTTTCAGGAGGATATCAACTCCATCGGTACCGTCGGGCATGACATCGACGGATGTGCAGAAGCATGACTCATCGGCTTCTACGCACGCTATCGCGATTACGATGGTGTTCTTCTGCCGCTCGAGGAAGAAGTTGTCGTCATAATCCCATGTCATAACCGCATGCACGATAGGCGCAGCCGCGGCATCACACGGACGCGCGCCGAATATCACCGTCGGCTTCGCGAAGTCGGTCACCTCGACAGGCTTGACATCGACTTCCCCGCCTTCGCCGAATTTATACTTGAGTATCGCTTCGGTCTCGGCGAGATAGAATTCCTTCACCGATTTGGTTGGAAGTATCTCATCGAGCACAATATCGTCGGCCCTCGCGGCTTCGCGGAAGATAGTCACGTTGCTTTCGCGTAGCGGTGCAACAAAACGGTAACCCGCCGTTTTGGCCGAGTCGATAAGTTTCTGTAAATCTTTCCTGTGAAGAGTTGCCAATCTCTATCTCCGATTTCGGTATTAACCCACGAAATGGGATTCGTGGGTTACATCTATTTAGTTCTCAATTCGCACACTGAAGTGTGCGGCACCCGGTAAACCGGGCCGGGTATCGCAGGTCTTAGACCTGCGATATCCTTCTGTGTAACCCACGAATCCCATTTCGTGGGTTACGTTAATCTATCCAATGAACGACTGGTCGTCGTCTTCTTTATACGTCGCCAGCGGTGGCGGATCCTCGGCGTTCATGCCGACCTTGAAATCGAACTGGTCGAATATCTCCTTCGCGATCTTCAGGTTGAGAAGTTCGAGGGGGATATCCATAGGGCAGGCGCGTGTGCATTCGCCGCACTGGATGCATCGTCCCGCGAGATGGAAGGCGCGTGTGACATTCCAATGCGTATTGCCCATCTTGTGCGGACTTGTCGGCACCCACTGGGGCTGGTTCTTGTCGGTGATACATCGCGTGCAGGTGCAGATGGGGCATACCTGGCGGCAGGCATAACACTTGATGCATCGCTCCAGATGCGCCTGCCAGAATTCCCAACGCTCATCAGACGACATATTCTCAAGCTCATCAAGCTTGTTGTAATCGACTTCTTCCCAGCCGTTATTAACGCCTTCCCTGCCGAACATGAAGTCGTAAACCGGCGGGGTGTTACCCTTGCGCCATGAATCGGCGCCTTCAAGGTTCACGCCGAGGATGACAATATTCTCACGGATGAGCTGGTTCTCAAGCAGCAGCACATTGATGGCGCGTGCATCAGCGGCCTTCGCAACTATTGCCATCTTGCCGTGTTCGGTCACTTCGGGCTTCTTGAGGTACAGGGCGAGGTTGTTGTCGCATCGCTCGTCGAAGATGAGCTTTTCGACATCAGCCGCGTCGGTGATGGCAATCGCCGTAACGCGCCCCTCGGAAGGGCCTTCGCCATAACCGATGACGACATTCACTTCGCCTGATGTGAGCAATTCGCCGGCTTTTTTACGTAGTTCCTCTATCAACGGTCATTCTCCAGATATTCGTTTCTTCGCTATCGCCCACGAAATGGGATTCGTGGGTTACCTATCTTAGAACCATTAGTAACCCACGAATCCCATTTCGTGGGTTACATATATCTCTACGAAACCTTTTCAGGCAATATTTCATGGAACTGCTTGAACGGTCCTAATTCGCGTATTTCCTCGACATATTTCGCGACCTCATCGGCGAACTTGCGTCCTTCCGCCGCTGATATCCAGGTGAACTTGATACGCCTGAGGTCGAATCCTAAGAATTCAAGTTCCTTCCGGTATATCGCCCATCGACGCCGGGCATAATAGTTGCCGGTATTGTAATGGCAGTCACCGGGATGGCAGCCTGATATCCACACCGCGTCGGCGCCCTGCTCGAACGCCATCATCACCATCTCGGGATCGATACGTCCGGTGCAGGGGAATTTAACCATTCGGATATCGGCGGGGTAGCACATACGTGATGTCCCGGCTAAGTCGGCCCCGGCGTAGGTGCACCAGTTGCAGACATAAGTGATTATCTTTGGGCGAAACTCTTCAGCCATAATTTTTCCTCAAGTTCGGATGGTAACCCACGAAATGGGATTCGTGGGATACATCTATTTCAAAATAACGCAATCGCTGTAACCCACGAATCCCATTTCGTGGGTTACATCATTCTAAAGTGACGCTATCTCCGCATAAATCTGCTCGTCGGTAAATCCGAGTACTTCGATGGAATTGGACGGGCAGATGGCATTGCATGGGCCACAACCCTGGCAAAGCCCTTCGTTGACCGTGGCTACCTGCCGTATCAGGTTGCCTTCACGGTCGGTGATATCCTTACGCTCGATCGCGCCGTACGGACACACCCTCTCGCATGCGAAACACCCGATGCAGGTTTCCTCGTTGACAATTGCGATCGTTGGGTCGCGTGTCAGTTCATCCGCGCTGAACATCGCAAGTACCTTCGCGGCGGCTGCGCTTGCCTGGGCGACCGCTTCGGGGATGTCCTTGGGGTACTGGCACGCGCCGGACAGGAATACACCCGCCGCGCTGGTCTCGATGGGTTTAAGCTTGGGATGTATCTCCGAGATGAACCCATACTCGTCGTAGCCAACCGAGAGCATCTGCGCGAGTTCCGTTGCCTTCGCCGACGCAGTCATCGCGGTGGCAAGTACGACCATATCGGCTTCAATTTCAACCGGTGTGGATGTCAGGGTATCCATACCCTGCACGATGAGTTTTTCGCCCTTTCGATATATCCGGCTCACGCGTCCGCGCAAATATTTCACGCCGTCTTCCTCGATTGCCCGGCGCACGAATTCATCGTACATCTTGCCGTTTGCCCGGATGTCCATGTAGAATACGATCGCATCGCCGTGATGCACCTTGTGTTTGTAGAGCATCGCGTGCTTCGCGGTGTACATACAGCATATTTTGGAGCAGTAGCTGTTGCCCTTCGACGGATCACGCGATCCGACGCACTTGATAAATACGACAGTTTCCGGCAGCTTGCCGTCGGACGGACGTTGAATCTCACCCGCCGTGGGGCCGGATGCCGATAATAACCGCTCGAACTGCAGGCCGTCGATGATATCCGGGTCGTCGCCGCCGCCGTACTCGGGATAGAGCTTGCCCCAGTCGATGCAATCATAACCCGTGGCGATAACCACGGAACCGACTTCGACTTCCTCGAACTCGTCCACGTCTTCGAAATTGATCGCGCCCTTCTCGCAAACTTTCTGGCACAACCCGCACTTGTCCTTCGTTATCTTGATGCAATTTTCGGCGTCGATGACCGGTTTGGGCGGGACCGCTTGTGGGAACGGGATGTAAATCGCGGTTCTCATCCCGAGGCCCTGCTCGAATTCGTTCGGTATCTTTTTCACGGGGCATTTATTCCAGCAGTCGCCGCATCCGTTGCAGATGTCGTGATCGACATATTTCGCTTTTTTCCTGAGGGTTATCTTGAAATTACCGATGTAGCCTTCAACCTTGTCGACTTCCGTATAAGTTATAAGACTGATGTTGGGATGATTCGCCACGTCAACCATCTTCGGCGTGAGGATACACTGGGAGCAGTCGAGGGTGGGGAATGTCTCCGACAATGCGGCCATACGCCCGCCGATTGAAGGGCCACGTTCGACAAGAATTACTTCCCTGCCGCCATCGGCAATATCGAGCGCCGTCTGGATACCTGACACGCCGGCACCGACAACAAGCGCGCGTTTAGTGACCGGCACCTTGATCGGTTCGAGAGGCGAGTTGAACCTCACCTTCTCGACCATCATGCGTGTAAGCTCGATAGCCTTCTCAGTGGTCTCGTCCGATCGTTCGTGAACCCACGAGCAGTGCTCGCGGATATTCGCGCACTCGCACAGGAACGGGTTCAGACCCGCGGATGCGACCGCCTTGCGGAAAGTCGGTTCGTGCATCTTCGGGGAGCACGCCGCGACGACGACACCCGTGAGGTTATGCTCCTTGATGGCGTCCTTGATCATATTCTGGCCCGGGTCGGAGCACATGTACTTGTAATCGACGGAGTGCACCACGCCCGGCCATTTCGAGGCGGCTTCGACGACCTTCTCACAGTCAACCGTCCTGCTTATGTTCTCGCCGCAATGGCAGACAAATACGCCTATACGTGCCATTCTGGGTCCTTTCGGTTATTGCCCGCGAAATGGGATTCGCGGGTTGTAATTTCATTATCGATCGCACACTGAAGTGTGCGGCACCCGAGTAGTAACCCTCGAATCCCATTTCGTGGGTTTATTCATCAATCACATAAACGCCGAAACATCCGAAAGATGCTTGTCGAGCGCGAGTTCGGTCGGGTCCATCCCGATAGCAATGCCTAAGAGGTCGGTGATATAGACGATCGGTATTTTGAATTTCATGCCGAATTCCTTCGATGCTTCACCAACCCTCATTTCGAGGTTCGCTAAGCACATCGGGCATACACATACAATTGCTTCGGCTCCGTGGTAGATGGCATTCTCATATATTCTGCCGCAGAGCATACCGACGTCCTTGGCATTGCTGACGGTGAAACCGCCGCCGCAGCATTCGGTCTTGAATGACCAGTCCACCGTTTCGAAGCCGAATTCCCTGACCATATCGTCGATCTTGGTCGGCTTCTCAGGCTCGTCATAATTGACCGTTTCGGGCGGACGCACCAGCAGGCAGCCGTAATAACATGCCACCTTCAGCTTCGGCACATCCTCCTTGAGCCTCGGTTCCCATAAACCGCGTACCCGCTCAAGGCTCTGCACCATGTTCAGTATCTGTATATCGGGATCGACTTTGCGTTCGATAATATCTTCGATCTCTTTGCGCTTCTCGGGATCCGCCGCCATGTCCTTCAACGCGCCGAGCATACCTTCGGAGCATAACGGGCAGGGGGTAACGATCTCTTTCAGATTGTGCTCAGTCGCGAGAGCAAGGTTTCTTGCATTAAGCGCTACCGGAAGCTTAGCGTTCATCATATGTGCCGATGACGCGCCGCAGCAGTTCCAGTCGGGGATCTCAATTAAATTGACCCCAAGCGCCTTGTATAAATTCTCCACGGACTTCCCGTACTCAGCGGACGTTCCACTAAGCGCGCAGCCGGGGTAGTATCCTAATTCCATAGTCATTCCAGACCTCGTTTACTTATCCGAACCGAGACATCTTTTATAAATTCTCGCTATCTCATCCGTACCTTTGATCGAATGCCCGAATATGTCGAGCTTCCCGCCTAAGAACATCGCCGGGGCATTGTTGAATACATCGCGCACGACTTCCTTGATGTTCAGGTCGAAGACATCACCGAGTTTCATGCCAACCGTAAGCCCGATCTCGTAGATACGTCCGCGTGCTTTCACCGAGTTAAGAAATACATTGTGGAAACGGAGAATTCTTTTGCCCTCGGGGCTGACCATTTTGCGGCGTACCGATTCATGCCGCATGAAATCCATCAGGTCGGCGGGATGGATTTCCTGCG
>CBDVBS010000249.1:0-5939 GCA_965372275.1 uncultured bacterium
AACAAGTTACCGAAACACCTGTGAAAATAGAAAAATAACGATGATCCAGGATTAACTATGCTTTTTGAATTCAAACATGGTGAAAACGAATACGCGGTCAATGTCGAGGAAACCGAGGACGGCTATCGGGTCACGGTAAACGATGACACCTTCGATATCGACGCGCGCGAGATCTCATCCGGGCGGTATAACATCATCAGGGACGGCATCAGCCGCACCGTGCATGCCGCCGGGGCTGAAGGTGCGATTTATCTCGATATCGGCGGGGTGAAATACAGGATTGATGAATTCGTCGAGGGTGAAGATACCGGCGGCGGTGGCGTGGCCGACGAACTCGCCAAGGGCGGAATACTCGTAATGCCAATGCCCGGCAAGGTCATAAAGGTCAATATTTCCGAAGGGGATACAGTTGAAGCCGGGCAGATACTGGTCATCATTGAATCCATGAAAATGGAGCAGAATATAAAGACACCGGTTGCCGGCACGGTGAAGAAGGTAAATGTTACCGAGGGTCAGCAGGCCGATGTGGAAGTAACGTTAGTTGAAGTCGAGCCAGCGGAAGATGGAGAGGAATAGAAGGATGCTTTGCCTTCCCCCCATATCATCATGTATAATTGCCGTCCGCCGGTTTGGGCGGTAATATGGGCAAGGCTTTGATGAGGAGAAGAAAATGGTCAAGAAGATAGAAGGCAATCTCGACGGCAAGGGGCTCAAGATCGCCATCGTTATGTCGAGGTTCAACGAATTTATCGTCAATCGCCTCTACGAGGGAGCCATCGACGGGCTCACGCGTAACGGGGTCGACGAGAAGAACATCACGCAAATACTTGTACCGGGCAGCTTCGAGATACCGCTTGTTGCCGAGAAGGCCGCCATGTCGAAGAAGTACGATGCCATCATCGCTCTTGGATGCGTGATACGAGGCGACACACCGCACAATGTCTATATCGCGTCGGAAGTCGCCAAGGGTATTGCGCTGGCCAGTATGAATTCAGGCATACCAATCATTTTTGGCGTCCTTACGCCCGATAATGTCGAACAAGCAATCGAACGTGCCGGCACCAAGAGCGGCAACAAGGGATTCCAGGCTGCAATGGCAGCAATCGAGACGGCGAACATGTTGAAGGGGATGTGATTGCAGTAATGAAAACAGTACTTACATTGCCGATAAACGGAGAAACCGGGAAGCCCACAATATATGGTGTGGACGATTGAAGTATATCCTTGTGACCCACTTAATACGTGGGTTTTGTTGTGTTGAAAATTGGATGGTAACCCACGAAATGGGATTCGTGGGTTACAGGAATAAATAGAAATGGGTACCGCACGCTTCCAGATGCAAAAGCGGGTGCCGCACACTTCAGTGTGCGAAACATAAGAACAACGAGGTAGAACCATGTCAGGACATTCGAAGTGGTCAACAATAAAACGAAAGAAAGGCGCCATCGACGCGAGGCGCGGCAAACTTTTCAGCAAGCTTATCAAGGAAATAACCATCGCCGCGAGGATGGGCGGGGACGATCCCGAATCCAATATACGACTGAAAACCGCCATCTCGAAAGCGAAAACCGGGAATATGCCCGCCGACAATATCGAACGCGCCATCAAGCGTGGTGTCGGCGATGAAGATGGCCAGGTATTAGAGGAGATCACCTACGAGGGTTATGGCCCCGGCGGAGTAGCCATATATCTGACAACCCTGACCGACAACCGCAACCGCACTACTGCTGACGTGCGGCATATATTCAGCAAGGGCGGCGGCGACCTCGGCCGCGACGGCTGCGTGGCCTACCTGTTCTCACGCAAGGGCCATTTCCTTATCGAGAAGAGCAAGCTGGATGAAGACACGTTGATGGAGATCGCCCTCGAAGGCGGAGCCGAGGATTACGGTCAGGAAGGGGATTTCTGGGAGATCACCTGCGATGCGAATGATTTCGGCGTAGTACGTGATGCAATTGAAGCAGCCGGGATTGAACCTGACGAAGCTGAATTGACAATGGTTCCTCAAACCCAGGTCAAGGTTGAAGGCAAGGATGCCGAGCATGTACTGAAGCTGATGGAGCAGTTCGAGGATAATGACGATATACAGGGAGTTTATTCCAACTTCGATATAGATGACGATGTTATGGAGCAGTTGAGCGCATAAACTCGTCAACATCCCGGCAACATGATAATGTTATCGTAATGCGAGGTTCAGTACCGGTCACCTACAAATTTCGAAGACTCGTTTGTAGGCGGCACCCGGACTTGAGATATTCATATTTATACAACGTTGGGATTTAGTGTGGATACAAAAAATGGATTGGGAAATTCAAAATCACCTGGAAGAAATAGATGGGAAGCTCCATATCGGCGGGGTGGAAGCAGCCAAACTCGCGCGGGAATACGGTACGCCGTTGTATGTTTACAATGCTGACCGTATTCTCACGAACTACCGGTCTATCCGGGATTCGATGGAGAAACACGCGGACCGTGATGTCCGGGTTCTGTACGCGGTGAAGGCCAATACCGCGCTTGCAATCCTGAAACTCCTTGCCAACGAAGGCGCCCATGCCGATGTGGTCTCACCGGATGAAGCGAAAGCCACACTCGATGCCGGTTTCGATAAAAACAGGGTTATGTTCACCGGCACCTCGGTGAGCAACAAGGACCTGCAAGCATTAACCGATCTGGGCATAAGGATAAATATTGATTCCCTTTCGCAGATGAGAAGGCTTGCCCGCATCGGGAAGTTCAAGGTATCGATACGTTGGAATCCGGGGGAAGGGGTCGGGCATCATGAGCATGTGATAACGGCTGGGAAGCTGGTTAAGTTCGGGATTCCCGAAGAGGGGATAACCGATGCATTCCGGGAAGCCGTTGACCTCGGACTTGAACCGGTCGGACTTCACCAGCATATCGGCTCAGGGATGCTCGATGCGGAAGTCGATATCTTCCTCGCCACCGTTGACAAAACGCTCCAAGTTGCAAAGGAAGTGTCGGAGATCATCGGCGGTGACCTTGAATTCGTGGACTTCGGCGGCGGGATGGGAATTCCATACTTCACCACTGAATACGAATTTCCTCTCGACAAATTCTCCAGCGGTATCTGCAGGAAAGTTAAGGACTCCGGTCTTGGGTTCAGTGCAATCGCCATTGAACCAGGACGGTATATCACCGGGGACTCAGGCATTCTTCTTACCGGGATTAACACCGTTGAAGAAAAAGGTGTGCCGATAATCGGCGTGGATTCCGGGTTCAATACCCTCGTAAGGCCCGCGATGTACGACGCGAGACACACTATCGTTATATGCAACAAGGCCGGTCTCGCCCCGGAAGGGAAGTATATGGTGGCGGGGAATTTATGTGAATCTGGGGATGTTTTTCACAACAAGAAGGAACTTCGCGCATTGCCGGAACCCGACGAGGGCGATATATTGGCGATTCTCGACGCGGGGTCATATGGCTTTTCGATGGCGTCGGAATACAACATGAGAGGACTCCCGGCGGAAGTATTGATAGAGAACGGAAAACCAAGACTCATCAGGAAAAGAAGGGGTTTTGACGAAATGGCACGAGAGCAAATCAAATGATCAATTTTTGGTGTTTTGGTAATTTATTCCCGAAACAGTTCTGCATCCTGTTCAAATGGTTTCGGGAATAAATTCCCAAAACACCATTTCCATTATGTTATAGGCTCTAATACCAATCCCAGTAATCAACACTTGAATGAACGGGTAGTGTAGGTCTCCCGACCTACACATGCCCCTACGTAACGCCGCAGGTCAGAGACCTACGGTACCCAGTTCGCTTTTAAGAAGAGTTGATTTACAGAATTGGTCTAAGTAATCAGGATTTCTCTCCAAAGAACCGGTCGTGCAACAGGCGGATAGCATTATCGGCATCATCATTTTCAATCACGAAACTCAGGTTCGTTTCGGATGCCCCCATTGAGATGCAGTTCACATTGATCTTGTTTTCCCCTAAGCAGGTGAATATGCGTCCGATGAGGCCCGGCGCGGATTTCATCCCCTCCCCGATAACGCACACCAGGGCCTTTTCTTTCACAACCTTTATCCGCGCAATTTTCCCAAGCTCTTCAACCACGGGCTCAAGCCTGTCCTCGTGCAGCCTGTCGATCGTCAGGGAAACCGAAACCTCGGTCGTGGAGACCATATCAACACTCACGCCAAACTGTTTGAATACATCAAATATTTCCGAGAGGAACCCGTGAGCATCAAGCATAACGGTCGAATGGAGATCGATAAGCACGATATCCCTCTTGGCGGTTATGGCGGTGGGGTTACCGATCGGCCTTTCGACCGACCTGACAATCAATGTCCCCGGGGAATCCGTTTTTGCGGAATTGATAATCCTGATCGGTATGTTCTTCAACACCGCAGGCATGATTGTCTTGGGATGCAGCACCTTAGCGCCGAAGTAGGCCATTTCAGCGGCTTCATTGCAGGATATCTCGCGGATCAACACCGGGTTCTTGACGATGTGCGGGTCGGCCGTGAGCATGCCGTCAACATCGGTCCAGATCTGAATCTCCTCAACGTCAAGTACGGAGCCGAGTATTGAAGCAATATAATCCGAGCTTCCCCTGCCAAGGGTCGTGGTTCGATTATCTATGGTGCATCCCATAAACCCCGTGACAACCGGTATAATCCCTTTTTCCAGTTCCGGCATAAGGCGCTCCCGCACGGCGACCTCGGTTGGATGCATCAGGGGTTTCGCATTTCGAAAATAATTGTCCGTTATTATCAGCCCGTCATCTCCGTAATGGCATGTGGCCGGCGTAATATCGGCTATCGCCCCGGATAAAATCGGCGCGGACAGTTTTTCGCCGAATGCAATAATCCAATACTTCTCGTGTGTTTCCAGCCCGGTTGTATGTATGCCAACTAAGGCATCCTTCAGCATCTTCAACTGGGAATTGATGATACCGAGCACCCGGCTTTTAGAATCCGTTAATGCGGTTTCGCAGGCTTTTGAATGTTTGTCCTTCAACTCCCTGATGAACTCATCGATCATACGCTTCGATTTGAAACCGTATTCAGCCACCTTCACCAAAGCATCGGAAACACCGGCCATGGCGGAGACGACCACGACTATCCCGTTATCATTTTTCATCCCCGCTATGGATTCGGCGGCTGATTTGATGTGAGTACCGGATCTAACCGATGTGCCGCCGAGTTTTACAATAAGCATGCTCCAACCTCTTTCCAGAAATTACATATGCGTATATGAATAATATCGTTTTTACCTGCTATGGCTCGAATGTCAGTGTCGTGAACGATGCTAAATCCTTGCCGAACGTAAGGGCGCCGGGGTTCCATTCGATAAAACCTTCCCAGTCATCACCGTCGTTGTCGCTTATGAGCACCGAGAACCCGATCTTGCTGAATCCTTTCAGGAAATCATGGGGGAGCGCATCCCGACTCAGGGCAAACTCATAGCGTGTGAATTCCCACTCCCGGATCACCGCGATCTGTATTGCATCAGCGGAATTAAGATCCACATCTTTCGGTGATTGCCTTACCTGGATACCGGATTCACCTTCATGCAGGCTCAACACGATCTCGAAATCGTCATCGCCGTAGTCCTCGGTATCTGCATTGCGCGAATCGAAACCCAACAGGATGATGTCGCCCATCCATATCGAACGATCATCAAGCGCGTAAGGCTGGTAGTGGGTATCATCGGTGACTTCACACGCGAAATAGAAATTCTCATCATCCCATGCAACCTGGAATTCGGCCGAGAGTTCCCCGGGACGCCATTCATCGAAATTCCCTATCTGCTTGGGATGCGTCAGTGATTCCATTCTGATCCCCCACCAATCCGACAGGTCGCCGTCTATTGTTATCGGGGTCATGAGCCGGCGTACATCCTGTTTCGGCACGACACGCAGGGCACCCTCGGCGACGAATGGCCCACCGGTGAGGGTGGGTATA
>CBDVBS010000250.1:0-5934 GCA_965372275.1 uncultured bacterium
CACGGTTCGGAGGGGGGGGGAATCAGGTAACTGATTCTCCCTACCCCTATGGTAAGGCTGTATTTGAGGACGGAGGGCGAGCCTCCGGCTCGCCCCTACAAGATGCTTATCACACATAAGGTGACTTTTGCCCGGTGTTTCGGTAACTTGTTGCCGAAACCCATCAGGTTTGTTTCGGGAATAAATTCCCAAAACACCAGAAACCAATAATTTTTAACGGGTAGTGTAGGTCTCTGACCTACACTTGAATGAACGGGTAGTGTAGGTCTCCTGACCTACACTTGAATGAACGGGTAGTGTAGGTCTCCCGACCTACACCTGCCCTGACACAACGCCGCAGGTCAGAGACCTGCGGAACCCGGCATGCCGTAAAAAAAGGTTGATTCATAGGATTGGTTTTAATATCGCATTAAATCAGAATCAGGGTCTTGCTTATTATGCTATAATATGGTATAATCATACTCAGTTTCTATAATTTGACAGGTCTCGAAAAGGCAAACCAGGGGTGACCCTGGGACGCAAAGGTTCAGGTCTGTATTCAGACGGCTGGCCTGCCGAAGGACTGGGTGCATCAGTGCACCTTAACCGCCTTCGGATTGTATGTTGAAAGGCGTTTTTTTGTGCCCGAATAAGCATCATCGATATGTGACCGTGGATTAGTGGTGCGAAATCGGGTAAAAGCGTGGGATTACAAAATTCGGAGGTTTAATTATGTTAAGCCGGAGAAGTTACATACTTTGGCCCACAATGATGGTTGTTATTTTCTGCTGGGTTGCGCTCAGTTGTTCATCGGGCAATAGTGATCCAGTACTGCCGCAGGATGACACATATGGAATTACCGATACCTATGATGGATACCAGGTCGAGGACGACAGTTGGATGCCTGCCGATTTCCTCTGGCAGGATGATTACTATGTCCCCCAGCCGGACCCTGTATTCAGGGAGGCGGCGGTTAATAAAGACTTCGAACCTAACAATACTGTTAGTGAAGCTGTTGAGATACTCCTCGAACCTGAAACGGACGACCCGGCTTCAGGTACGATTAACTGGCCTAAATCGCGTGAGGGCTCATTGAATCCTGTTGATGACGCACATGATTTTTATCTTATCAATTTAGTCGAAAGCGCGGCATTGGCCGCACAGTTGGTCGAAAGTGACAATGATACGATCCTCCGTTTGTGGCGCTATGATGCTCAGAATGAGGATTTCTCGGTTGTAGATCAGCGGATTTCCACCGGGATTCCCAAAGCCATCAATTACGCGCAGCTTGAAAGTGGTACCTATTGCGTAGAAGTGGAAAACAGCATCACTGCCACGGAGTATAAGCTGAGGATCGCGTCGGGACAGGATATCAGTTCTGAGCCTCGCAACGATTTCTGGAACGATTCCACTCCAGTTATGCTTGACTGGGAGCGGGGAACATTGGATTACGAGTCGGGGGAAGACATCGCGGATTATTGGAGGATTGAGGCCAAGTACGGTGGTTCGATCACCCTCGATGTTGTTTACTTCAGAGATGTTGATGACTCAATGATGGCGTTTGACCCGGTTCTCGTAGATGGTGTGTCGCATGAACCAATACCTCTCGCGGAAGGTGGATTGCAAGAGGATGGGAACAATATCCAGACGAGTTATGGTGCGGGTTCGGTTAATCTCCACGCTGGAAGATACTACGCGGGTGTTTCAGCGGATTCAGGTGATGGGCTTTATTTCATCAAGGACTCGGTTTATGCGGGATCGTATCTTCACAGGTTTTATCCTAACCCGGTGAAACTCGTCACCTGCCAGTGTCCAATGTCCGTTTATGAAAGGATAACACTAACCAATCGAGGGAATGTGCCGGTGAGCTGGTCACTTGAAAGCGATGGCGGTAAATTCAGATTCGATCTCGATAAGGGGTTCCTTGCCCCTGGATATTCCACAGTCAGAAGAGTCTATATTAATGATCCAACCGACCCGATGTGGACACTTGGCGTTCATAATGAGGAAGTGTTATTCAAAATGAGTGATATCTCCTCATACGGGTTGAAGTGTCAATACTCGATACCGATCGAAGCGATAATAACTGAATATGAGTACGATGCGGATTGGGAGCCCGCCCAGGTTGAATTGACTGATATTGAACCTGTTGAGACGTATCACGAAGTTAAAGTTGAATTCACCAATGCGGGATGTAGAAGTGCTTTCTACAGTCTTGAAGCTGCTTCGGACAGCCCATGGCTTTCGTTCAATAAACCTCCACAGTATCTTGGCCCCGGTCGGTCTAAATTGACCACATTTGTAATTGATACATCCGGGATGTCATCCGACACCAACGGGTCCGCGATTCTAACGGTTTTTGATACTACATGGCATGAGCAGGGAGTGTTTGAAGTCCCAATTACCATTTCCATGGCTTCAAAGTATCCACAGCCGTCGACGCATCCATGGCCGATGATATACGGGGATCGAAAACATAATGCCACCAGTGATTTTGCCGGCCCCGTGCCTGGTGCAAAAATCCTGTGGCAGAAGAGTTGCTTCGGAAACTGGCAGGGTCAGAACGTTGAAGGGAAAACCGTCAATTCAGCACTTACCATTGATGAAAATGGGCAGGTTCTCTTCTCTGCCAGGATTAAACCACTAACCTTCAGGTACGGTGATGTATTCAAGTATGCAACTGTTGCCGTTGATGGAAACACGGGTGATATCGTTGCGATAGTGCCTTACGAGGGAAATGGAACATCGGTGGCGATTGACGCCAATGGTAATTACTGGTTCGCATCTGAAAATGGTGGTTCGACATATTTCCAGGGGACAAGTATTGAAGGCACTTCATTCGTGGATTTCTGCAGCATGGAAATGTCAGGTGGAATCGGCGGCAGTCCGGTGATCGGGAACGAGTTTGTTTTCCTGGGTGAAAGCAATGAATATTCGTTAAGCCGATTGTTAGGCATGAACGCTGATTGTATTTCCGCGTGGGATTTGAATATGGCATCCGTTGAAGGCTGGATCAGGTCTACACCCGCGGTTGGTGACAATGGGATCGTTTACTTCGGCAGCAGTAACGGCAGGATGTACGGATTCCAAGTCAGTCAGGATAACCAGGGAACAGACCCGCATCTTTATTGCAGCTCCGATATTGGTGAAATTTCCGCAAGTCCATCAATTGACTCCCTTGGCAGAGTTTATATCGTTAACACCGAGGGTGACGTTTACAGGTTCTCTCCGGATTTGACGAATGATGAGCTGTTGTTTTCCGGCGCATACGGCGGCTGGGGGCCTGTTGTAGACAAGTCGGATGTCATGTATTTCGAGGGGCACTGGGAACTTCGTGCATACGATGTGAGCGGTGATGATGCACCGGTTCATCTCTGGACATTTGATTATCCCAACAAGCCCGGCATGGAACGCGCCAACGACGCCCCTGTAATCGATGTTGATGGTAATGTTTACATCGGGACCGAGAAACACTGGGTCTACTGTATCGATCCGTATGGTCAGGAAGTCTGGAGCATACGCATAGCCGGGTCAGTGGAGCATTCACCCGCGATCGGTGAGAACGGGTGGTTATATGTTGGTGATGATAAAGGTCATTTATATGCTATCCATTGATGATTACTGGAGAATTTATACCAATCCCAGTAATCAACACTTGAATGAACGGGTAGTGTAGGTCTCCCGACCTACACTTGCCGCCGCAGGTCGGAGACCTGCGGTACCCAGTTCGCTGTAAAGAAGAGTTGATTTATAGGATTGGTCTTAGAATATAATAAAAAAAAACCCGCCGTAGTAACGGCGGGTTTTCATTTCAGATTACCAATTATTCCAGGTGTTTCGGTAACTTGTTGCCGAAACTCATCACGCTTGTTTCGGGAATAAATTCCCGAAACACCAGTCATTTGTAAAACCTACACAACGCTGAACTCCACACCCGGCTGGACGGATGCATCATCAGGCTCGTAATAGCGGTATGCCTTCACTTCACCGGACTTCGCGCGGATCGGGAAGGATGACGTTATTTCGAAACTGAAGTCGAACGTCGAATTCGATTTCACCTTCTCAAGGTAGATGGTAATCTGGTTCGCCTTCCTCTCCCAGCGCATTATCCTGCCACGGTCAACCAGGTCATCGAGCGAATATACATCCGGTGCGAATCCCGGTGCGAGTCCTAAATCGACGAGTACCATCATCGCGGGACGATTATCCCGGTTGATGACGCTGACATTCACGCCCACCTTGCCGCCCGATTCAAGCTCGGTGCGATCGTAATCGACTTCCACTTCGAATCCCGGCCGGTCCCAGAAGTCGCGGATGGGAACGGTTGGAGTGTTGTACCAGTAGCTGACCTGGTATGTCAGGCCGCGGATTTCCGTGGCGATGGTGATGTCGTTCCGTCCCTGCTCCAATGCAGGCCGCAGGTCAACGGTGTGCATCAGGTCGTTATTTTTGTAGGTCAAAGTTATGGTTTCTAACTTCTGACCGTTAAGGATTATCTCAACTTCACCCTCTGCACCGCGACCCTTGACATCTTCAGCGGCGATGATCGCCTTGAGCGACATCACGGTGCCGGATGTCGTCGGCCACGTTCCATTGGGTGACTTCTTGCTCATCAGCCAGTTCACCGCGCCATCGACGAGTTCGTTATGCCGGTTCGTTGCCATCAATCCGAGCACCGCGATTGCGGTTGTCTCGACACTTGCAGAATCACCGTAGGAATAGACCGCCGTATCAGTCTCCGTACCCCAGTGCACGAGATCGTCTCCATCGATGATTGCGGCATCGGCGAGTGAGTCAGCTATCGTCTCCGCCATTGCGCTGTAGCTTTCATTATCTCCGACGGCGTTAAGGATGAGCGCCTGCACATAGTTGTCGTCAAGTTCATTGAGATGAAGTTTGATGGAATCCATGGCGCGTGCGTAGATGTCTGTATTTCCATAACCCGCATGCTTCAATGCCCACGCTACGAATGCCGTTGCTTTACCGCGTGAAGAACCATAATCAAGTACTCCCTCGTTGATTCCACCCTGCGAGAAGAATGCACCATCGGCTTCCTGTTTTGATGCCAACCATTGATAAGTTCGCTCAAGCACATCCTCGTCAACATAACTCACATCCGCCATATCCTTGAACAGCATCATTCCGTATGCTGAAAGCAAGATGTTCGCAGGTGGGTTGCCGAACCAGTCGAAGCCGCCTCCGTCCACTTCGAACGAAAGCAGACGCTGGTAGCCCATCTCGATATATGTGAGCGCGGTCGCCTCAACTTCGGGACGAATCTGGTTTGTATCGTGCATGTACTTGAGCGCTAAGACATTGGGGTAGGTGATCGATGATGTCTGCTCGAAGCAGCCATACGGTTTACTGAAGATATTCTCCAGACCTTCGACTATCTGCGAGACAACCCCGGGATGCAGCTTGAATACCGCAACCTGGCTGTCGTCAACGGCGGATTCGGGAATCTTGAAGCTGAACTTGTTCTCGCCGCGCTCAAGGCGTCCGGAAATGGAATTTTCCTGTTTAATACCTTCAGGAATTATATCCAGTTCACGCAGAACTCGATCAGCGGCGTTGTTGCCATACGCGCCAACCTCAAGTTCGAGCTTGCCGACTTTCTTCGCGGTTATCGGATAATGCACCGCGCCGACTTCACCCGGGCCGAGACGTAAGCTCTGCTCGTAATCCCCTGCCGAAAGTTCGAATGCATTATTCGCTTTAAGTTCGACCCGTACCCGCTGCTCGGTATCAAGGAAATTGTAAACAACAACCGGAAGCTCGATATAATCTCCACGTCTCAGCTCGACCGGCAAATCCATATCGACGAACAATGGCTGGAAGACACGGACATCCATCTGGTGGGTCATGTAACCGCCCTGTGATGTGATCGCATCGGCATCCAAACGCCAGTCGGTTATCGAATCGGCGAATTCGACCGGGAGCGTGACCTTACCACGC
>CBDVBS010000251.1:0-5928 GCA_965372275.1 uncultured bacterium
TTGTTTAGAATGCCACGGGCAGCATCCGAGCCACGACCGTCAGGGAGTGGACAATAGAGACACGGGTAAGCTCGAAGACTCGCTTATCCGTGGCACCAGTAGTTGCTATATTCCCGATATGCATATCCGTGCCACCAGGAGGTGTCTTATCTTTTGGATTAATAACATCCGCCCACATTTCCTGATTCAGTCATGCACGGGTTGTCATACAGTATCATTTCAGTAAATACACCCATAACCGGTTGAAAGTACCAAACCAAATAACTATATTATTGTGTCGTATCGGATGTAGTGCAGTTTGCAATTCCAAAACTTATCCCTGACGGGGAGGCCAATATGCGAACTCTCAAATCTATCACATTACCGGCAGTTTTCATTGTGAGTTGTATATTATTCACAGGATGCTCAAGTGGATTGACACCCATGGAACCCGATTTAGGGTCATTCTTTGGATTGACTGATGTCACTCCGAAATGGCTCAACATGGAGCCTCGAGAGCTTTACATCCAGGGCGAAACCATGATCGTGTCAAGTGACTACGACGGCTTATTATTCTATGACATCTCCGTTCCAGAGGACCCACGGTTTGTCAAGTGGGTTGGTTTGCATTCTCGCGGAGAGCTTGTTTTCAAGGACGGTTATGCCTACACCCTTCCCGTGGATGGTGAAATGGAAATCGTGGACATCGACCCGCCCGAAACAGCGCATGTCGCATCGACCCTGGATGTTCAGGTATTTTCCCGCGACATGGAATTATCCGGTGATAACCTGTTCCTGATTACACGCGAATACGAACTGGCAGTATTCGATGTATCCCAACCAGGCACCGCAATAATGAAAAACACTTCAAATGTTTCCCCATATCGCAATATACTGACCGTGCACGGCAATTATTTGTACAGTAGCGACTCGTATGGCACGGGGATCTTCGATATTTCCAACCCGGATTCACCAACTCTTGTAAGGACCATCGAGGGTGAATCATTTGTGAGCATCACCATAGCCGGGAATTATGGATATGCCATAACGGTAGAATATGTACTCGCTGTAATCGATATTTCCGATCCACCAACAGCATCAGTTGTTAAGAAAACTGATATTAAGGGTCCCAGTGAAATAGTGATAGATGGTGATACAGTCTATCAGCGTTACGCGAACGTGGAACGAATACAGCTCATTGATATTTCGGATCCTGTGAATCCCGCCGTAATCGACAACCTGGATACAATAGGCATTGTTGATGCAGGGGGGATCAAGGATGGTTACCTTTTCTGTTTCGGAAGAATAGCGGGATTGGAGATATTCGACATTGATCCTTACTGGGAAGGCACTATGGTGAAAAGGTTACCCACGTTAGGGGACACAAGCGATATCGCGGTGCAAAACGGCATTGTCTGTACCGCAGATCATTGGGGATTGAGCGTAATCGACACCTCACCCGTAGGGAGCGCTGAGATAATCGCATCACATTTGACCATGCCCTGCAACAAAGTAACCATGGATGATAATTATGTTTACTTCACATACGATGGCCCAGACACCCTTCTTGATGTATATGATTACATAAACCTGGGGAGCAATATCACAGGCTACTCCAAGCTTGGTCATAGTGTGCGGGACCTTGATTCAAAAGAGGGATTTGTATATGCCGCTGCAGCCGACGGAGGATTGTATATTGTTAACGCAACGATTCCCACATCACCGGATATCATGCAGATTATTGACACCGGGGAGCGGACTACTTGCGTTAAGGTTTATGGCGACTATGTTTATGCCGTGGACTCGAAGCAAGGACTCACCATCATTGATGTGAGTAATCCATTGCAACCCACGGTGACAGGGAATCATCCTATCTCAGGTGGGAAGGAATGGACAGGTAATATGCATATCAAAATTGCTGTTGAAAACGGGTTGGCATTTGTGTCAAGCTACGATGGCTATACGAGTCCTGTGGTGCCCTGCATGGGAGACGACTTTTCATCCGGGGGGGGCAGTTTTGGAGGTCGTAGTTATTATTATACCGGTAAATACATAGATGTATTTGACGTATCCAACCCAGCATCTCCAACACTTGTGGGAACATGGGACCTCAATGAAGTGGCAACCACGCTGGAAATGGCCGGGCCTTACCTGCTGAAGGGCGATGCGGAAGGATTGAAGATTATCGATATCACCGGCACAAGCTCCGAACTCGTGCTCGATTCATACACAGGAGTCGGCAGGATTCGGGAGATCAAGGTTGAGGGTGATTATGCATATGTCAGCAGCGGGATGGGATTTCGTATCATCCACTTAGGCACATTGCTCTGAGGCGATACATAATCCCCTCAAATTCCACCGTATTAAGTCAGTAGCCCGGCAATCCTTTGCCGGGAAAATGTGGCAATCAGAACCCGCCAAGGGATTGCCGGGCCACACGAAATAATGCCCTCTTCCTGACCCAGGTTGCCATGACTGCCCACAAAAATATGATTCCCTTCCCGAACCGTATCTAATATAATAGTCAAGAAAAGTCCCTTAGGGTATTATGGAGGTAAGCATGTCACGATTTGCATCAGTCTGGTTAATGTTAGTCCTTGCGATGTTTTTCATTATTTCCTGTTCAGGTTCTGGCGATGGGCCAATGTCGGTTATCGGTGAACGGGAAGCTGTTGTAACAAATACAAGCCATACGCTCTGGGGTTTATGGCAGTTCACCGCCGACCCGGTGAACGAAACGCTCGATATCACCCGGGTACGCACCGGGACAATGCATCTCAATGCGTTGCCGTTCCTGGAACCACCGGCGCTGGTCTACCTCAGCCTCGAATCGCTGGAGTTCAACGGCGATATCATCGAGGCCGACATCGGTCTTCGGCATCCGTTCCTCGGGCTGACCGAATTCACGGGGTTCGATGTATGCGGGGTTCTCATATCGAACGGCTCGTACGATGGTTTCGATGATTCGGATATCAATTATGCCGGGCCGGATGATACATACCTGCTGAACCCCGACGGCCACTCCCGATGGTGGAACCCGGTGGAGTTTCCGGTCAATACCGGCACGATGTCCGGCTACAATGACGGCCTGCTCGGAGCGCCCGATTCATTCGCCAACTACAACTCGACTCTCAATGGCTACAAGTACTTCAGCGACGATCTCACCGACCCCGACGATCCGATGTCCGAAGTGACCCAGGCCAACCGAGGGGTGTTCAGCGCCGGGCAGAAGAATATACGGCATTTTTCCATCCAGTTGGGAACAGAAGGACTTGTGTTCAATTATGCCATCGACGCCAACTGGGAGTTCCCGGAGGGGCCCTTGCCATGGACGGCACCCGACGATTTCGGGCCGAATGCAAACCGTGCCGAGCCCTGGTGGATTGATGTCACCGAGACATCTAATTCACTCTATTACTACGAGGGCGCACCGGGTGGAAGCATAAGCCTTGATATTGATGTTCATGACTGGTTTAACATCGGCGATATCTCAGTTTACGTCGAAGCGGCGAACGGTGTTACGCCGATAAGCGGTCCGCATTTGGCGACCGGTGGCGGGGAGGGATATTCAACTTACTCGGTTGATATCCTCGATCCCGACCTCACCGTAGCCGGGACGCTCGACCTGCTGATTACGGTTGAGTGCGAAGATGAGGATTTCCAGGGCTTCATTACCGGGACGAATACAAGCGCTTATTGCGTTCACCGGGCCGATGTATCCGCCGAACCGGTTACGACGCATACCGTCACCGGGATATTCCCCGCACATGGCACGCCTGATTATTTGCTCGAGGATGTCGAGGTTTACGGCACGGAATTCGCTGATGGCGTTTCCCTCGGCGTAAGGCTCGAGAGAACGAGCGAGCCGGATATAGGAGCAACGAATGTCGTGTTCCAGGATGCAAATACAATCACCTGCGATTTGAGCATTCCGGCGACTGCGGCAACGGGCTTGTGGGATGTCGTTGTGACGAACGGTGATGCCGGTGAGGCAACGGGTGCCGATCTTTTCGAGATATTCGATTGCGGCACGATGACCGCATGCACGACCGGAAGTTCTATCTTCACCGTACCAAGTGATATGTCTGGTGTACGGTGCGGTGTGACCTGCACACGGGAGGGCACAAGTTACCTGATAGCCGCCGGAGAGAGTGGCGACACGCTTTATGCGATGGATGCTTCGTCCACCAGTGGCAGCCTTGATTACAAGGTTGATCCGGGAGGAAACCTGGATAAAGATTTAGCATGCACGAGTGACAATACGATTTTCTTTACTTATGGTGGCTACTCGCAACCCGAGAATCAGCTATACCAGATATCATTCGACCCGGATACCGGATTCGGGACCTATTCGTTGTTTGCATCGTTAGACACCGACCGGAGAATTCAACGGATATGCGTGGATGATGAAGATAATCCCATCGTGCTGACATTCGATTACGCCGTATATCCCGAGTATCCTGATGTTTTTGATGTTAGGGTACACCACTGGAACGGTACCGGCTGGGATGAGACATTACTGCCCGCCACGGTTATCGAGGGCGGGGACAAGTATGTCCAGGACTTCGATTACAACCCGGTGCTTGATCATTATGTCTTCGTAAGCATTAACTACCCGGCAACGCCTAGGGAACTGAACCTTTATGCCATCGACAGGGACGGTAACATCACGCACACGGAGGAAGATATTTTCGACTGGAACTACCAGGCCAGGTGGTGGGGTGGTATATACATCGACCAGGATGACCCTGACTGCCATATATTTGCCTGGGGCGGAAATGATTACGACGCCGAGGACAAGCCGCGGCCCTCGGCTCGATATGATGCATTCTACGGTAACAAGGCAGGGGCCAATATGCCGACAATAGGCAGTAACGGTCCCGGTGGCGGCAGAGGCGCATGGGCGCCAGGCACCACCCGGTTCTTTACACCCTCGATGAGCAGCAACCAAAACATCATCTCGTGGTTCACATTGCCGAGTGACTGGTAAATTCCGATGTTTCGGTACACCCTGTGCCGAAATAATGATACCCGTGCTTGTATCGGAACAGGGTGTCCCGATACATCATGAGTTATGAAATCAATACAACCCGGGACAACCCGGGTTTTTCTTGTATGCCCGACAGGCAGTGTTAGGAACGGTTGCCGCACACTTCAGTGTGCGATGAGTGGCTTAACTTGGGGATTGGCGCACACTGAAGTGTGCGGCACCCGATTCAATTAATCTTTCTTAAGGAGAATTGGTCTAAGGCACCCCCTTTCTTGTGTGCCGACAATGTTCCGGCTATACTCAGACCCCTCGCAGATGTTAAATGTACTTCTGAAAAGGAGTTTCACGATTATGCCCGATGAGAAAACAGAACTTTCAATGCGCACCGGAACACTGAGTTTGGAGCAGGTCACCCTGATATTGAATCAACTGCCGCTCGAGGTAACATTTGTTGATGAGAATGACATCGTCAAGTATTACAGTTCCCCTCCGGATATGCTTTTCACCCGTAAACCCGGGAATATCGGCATTACTGTGCAGGAGTGCCATTCGCCGGAAAGCCGTCCGATGGTGAACCGGATCATTGACGCATTCAGGGACGGTTCGAAGGATCACGCGGAGTTGCGGATCATGCAGGACGATAAATTCATACATGTCCTCTACCATGCATTGCGTGATGCCGATGGGAATTATCGGGGCATACTTGAAACATCCCAGGATATAACCCGAATCAACAAGCTCAAGGTAGAGCAGACGGGGATTGATTGGTAGTCGATGCAAGGGCTTTAAAGCCGGGAAACGGTTCAAGATGCTGCTTTCGATGATACGTTCATAAGCGATAGAAACGATACATGCCTTGAAGATGAACGCCATTTCTATTATAATTATTTTACCGGGATGCTTCAGGCTTTACCGGTGAGATTATTATTTTAACAAAGCGAGGTAAAGGGATGCGTTAT
>CBDVBS010000252.1:0-5924 GCA_965372275.1 uncultured bacterium
ACCTTCGAAGACTCGGTTGTAGGCGGCACCCAGACTTGAGACAGAAATATTTATGAAACGTTAGGGTCTGCTCTAACTGGATATGCTTCAAAGCCAATCAACGGTTCTGCTTTAATATAATTCGGAGGGTAATAATCAGATATAATATCCGTTGAGCTGTATTTCTGGAAACAGACGGTTTACAAGATTGATCAACCTTATCCTGACAATTCTCTGCACTACATCCATCGGCGTCGTGATAAAGGTCGCCGAGACCCGTATCAGCGACCGCATGACCCTGCTCCTCGGTAACTACATCACCGCGTCGCTGGTGAGTTGGATAATATGGTACCTGTCACCTGCATCCGATTCGTATACCGCCGGCCACGATGTCGTCTTCCTTTCGAAAGCAGCATGGATATTAGCCCCCATCGGTGGATTTATATTCGCGCTTAACTTCTTCCTGATGATCATAGCCATCAAAAAACGGGGAGTGGCGCTGCCGATAACGCTGATGCGTCTCTCCGCCATCGTCCCTATCGTTGCATCTATTATTATATTCAGGGAATCCCCGACAGGTCTTCAAGTCGCCGGGATGCTCGGTGCATTAGGAGCAGCGGTGATGATGTCGTTAAGCTTGCAGGGCGGTGAGCATGCAACATCACCGGCTAAGACATCCGCATTCATTCTCGTAATCACCGCGATCGGACTCCTCATCTGTTTCGGCACCGCCGATCTCATCATGAAATTCTTCGAGCACTGGGGTGTACCCGATGAAAAACCGCTGTTCCTGTCAACGCTGTTCGGTTTCGCCGCCGTGATTGTCGGCATCGTGATGATCGTCATGAAAACAAAACCGACACTTACCGACCTCGGATGGGGAGTGGCATTGGGTGTGCCAAATCTTTTCGCAAGTTATTTCATGATTTCGGCCTTAGCCCAGCTTCATTCATACATCGTATTCCCCGGCGTTGCCGCCGGAACTGTCATGCTCATCAGTCTCATTGCCGCATTCATCTTCAAAGAACGTCTCGGCATAATCGGGATTATCGGCATCGCGCTGACATTGGCATCGTTATGGGCGTTGAAACCGGTTGAATAGAAGCCGCACAAATGTAAAACTGTTTAGAAGATAACCCGCAATCCAGGAGGGCATCATGGGAAAATTTGGTGCAATCGATAATCTATGTGTAAACACAATCCGCACCCTTTCTATCGATATGATCCAGAAGGCAAACTCGGGACATCCGGGCCTTCCCCTCGGCGCAGCGCCGATGGCGTATGTGCTCTGGAAGAATCATCTACGCTTCGACCCCCAGAATCCCGATTGGCCCGACAGGGACAGGTTCGTGCTTTCCGCGGGACACGGAAGCGCACTGTTATACAGTCTTCTGCACCTGTTTCGCTATGACATCAGTATGGATGATCTGAAATCATTCAGGCAATGGGAGAGCATCACACCGGGGCATCCTGAGTGGAGATGCACACCCGGCGTTGAGGCCACAACCGGACCGCTCGGACAGGGCAGCGCAAATGCAGTGGGAATGGCCATCGCCGAAAGGGCCCTGGCGTATCGCTTCAACAAACCCGAACATGCAATCGTCGATCATCACACCTACGCCCTCGTATCAGACGGCGACATAATGGAAGGAATCTGCGCCGAAGCATCTTCCCTTGCCGGTCATTTGAAACTCGGCAAACTCATTTTCCTCTATGATGCGAATGATATTTCCCTCGACGGACCGGCATCCCTCTCATTCTCAACCGAGGATGTCGGCAAACGTTACGAAGCATACGGATGGCAGGTTCTGCATGTTGCCGATGGAAACACAGACCTCGATGCAATCGACAGGGCAATAAATGATGCAAAGAAAGATACATCCCGCCCTTCGATAATTGTCATCAAAACCACGATCGGATACGGTTCTCCCAACAAATCCGGCAAATCAACCGCACACGGAAGCCCGCTTGGAGAAGAGGAAATCACCCTTACTAAGAAAGCTCTCGGCTGGGAATATAACGAGACATTCTTCATCCCAAAAGATGCCGCAAACCATATGCACACCGCCATTGATAAAGGGAAAACACTTCATGATGACTGGGAAAAACAGTATGCGAAGTGGTCAAAGGAATTCTCGGAACTCCATGCCGAATGGGAATCGCTCAAACATTCATGGTTTCCCGGAACATCGAAAATCGATTACCCAGTGTGGCAACCCGGTGACAAACTTGCCACCCGTCAGGTTTCAAACATTGTGCTTAACGCCATTGGTGAAAAAGTCAATTGCCTCATAGGCGGTACAGCGGACCTGTCAATCTCGACGTTAGCACATCTCAAGGATGGGGGAGTATTCGATGGTCAGACCGGCGAAGGACGTAACATATTCTTCGGCGTACGCGAACATGCAATGGCGGGTATCGCGAACGGCATGGCATATCACGGCGGCATCCTCCCATTCGTCTCAACATTCCATGTCTTCTCGGATTACATGCGGCCATCCATTCGCATCGCGGCAATGAGTAGCCTTCCCATAATCTATGTATTCACCCACGATTCAATCGCGGTTGGTGAGGACGGCCCGACTCACGAGCCGGTCGAGCAGACCATGTCACTTCGGTGCATCAACGGTCTTACTACCATCCGTCCCGCCGACGCATCAGAAACCGCCGAAGCATGGCGATGGATAATGCATCACAGCGGACCGGTCGCACTTATATTGTCGCGCCAGAAACTCGATGTTCTCGATCGAAACCGTTATGCCCATGCCGACGGTTTAAAGCACGGAGCATATATTCTCTCCGATGTTGACGACGGCACTCCTGATGGAATCATCATCGCTACCGGCTCGGAAGTGCACATCGCTCTCGAAGCACAGGAGATGCTCAAGGAAGACGGCATCAAGGCGAGAGTTGTATCAATGCCCTGCTGGGAGATATTCCAGGGTGAGACACAGGCATATAAAGAATCGGTTCTGCCACCTGATATAACGGCGCGGGTTTCCGTTGAAGCTGGCATCACCCTCGGATGGGAACGATGGATCGGTTCAAAAGGCACCGCGCTTGGTATCACTGGCTATGGCGCGTCCGCACCCGGTGATGTAAATATGGAGAAATATGGATTCGTTCCCGCAAGCATCGTACGGGCAATGAAACTTTTGCTCAAGTAACACCGATATGAGAAATGATGAACGAACTACTTGAAAAAATAGGCGCATCAATTGAACTCGGAAAAATCAACGCCGATTCACCATACCCGCCCGATATGAGAGGTCAACCCGGGGCGGATGAACTCACCAGGGCAGCGCTGGATGCCGGGATAAGCCCGGAAGAGATCCTCGCCGATGCATTGATAATCGGGATGCGTAATATCGGCGAGAAATTCGGACGCAGCGAAGTGTTCATCCCTGATATCCTCATGGCCGCCAAAGCCATGGACGCCGCGATGGTTCACATCAAACCATACTTCCAGTCGGGAGAAGTTCAGCGCAAAGGAACCCTCGTCATCGGAACAGTACAAGGCGACCTGCATGACATCGGGAAGAAACTGGTCGGTATGATTATTGAAGGCGGTGGATGGGAAGTGATCGACCTCGGCGTCGATGTCCCCGCCGATAAATTCATCTCCACGATCGAACAGCATCCGGAGTGTTTCGTAGGTCTCAGCGCCCTGCTCACAACCACGATGGTAAACATGAAAGAAATAGTCCAGGAAATTAAATCCAACCACCCCGATACGAAAGTCATCGTCGGCGGTGCACCGATCACCCGTAAATTTGCCGACAGTATCGGGGCCGATTCATTCTCATCCGATCCCCAGGGAGCGGTTGATTACCTGAACGAAACCGTGGGATTGAAAGGAGCGTAACCCACGAAATGGGATTCGTGGGTTACAAGCATTCATCTGGATTGAACGCATTAATATTGAAAAACCACAATATGGATTAAAAGCCTGTAGAAGGTAAACATGTAAATAGATGTAACCCACGAATCCCATTTCGTGGGTTACAATCCGTAGACAGCTCAATTGGACAAATACAATGAACAGTCGCGAAATAATCACCACGATAATCAAGCATAAAAAATGCCCCGAACGCATGGGCGTCTATGAACACTTCTGGGATGACACGCAAGCCGAGTGGGAAAAACAGGGGCTGCCGGAAGACGTCGACCTCATCGAGTATTTCGACTACGATATCAAACCGGTAGACGGCGCCCACTTCAACGGCGGAGCGATTGTACGCGACCCGATCACCGTGGAAGAAACCGACGAAACCATCGTGATGATCAACGGATGGGGAGCCACACTACGCTACTGGAAACACAAATCCGGCACGCCGGAGCACATCGCATTCGACATGACAGGCGAGGAAATCTGGCGCGAGAAATATCGCCCGCACCTTCTCGACCTCGATCCGAAACGATTCGGTGATATCGATAAGCTCAGGAAAAACTTCGAGCGATGCATGGCAACCGACAAATTCGTCGTCTTCAATAACCTAATGATCTTCGAGATCATGCGCGCGTCGATGGGCGATGTGATCATGCTCGAATCGATGTACCTCAATCCCGCGTGGATTCACGATTTCTGCAACATCATCACCGAAATGCAGATCAGGCATTATGAATATCTCTTCAAAGAGGTCGGCGTGCCGGACGGGATATTTATGTACGAAGACATGGGTTACACCCAGGCGCCGTTCATCTCGCCCGAGCTTCACCGCAAGATGATCGTGCCGTACCACAGGCGGACCGCCGATTTCATCCACTCCCATGGTATCCCGTTCATCATGCACTCCTGCGGACGCATCGAGCCGCTGCTTCAGGGCATCGTCGACTCAGGCGTTGACTGCCTGCAGGTACTCGAAGCCAAGGCCGGACAGAATGTGATCGAGTTCGCAAAACAGGTCGATAACAAAATTGCATTCATGGGAAATCTCAATATCATCGCATTCGAAACAAACGACCGGTCGAAGCTCGAAGAGGAAATTGTCCCTAAGCTCGAAGGAATAAAAAAGGACAGGATTCCCTACGTCTGCCACTCCGATCATTCAATCCCCAAGACAGTCAAGCTTGACACATATGAATATGCGCTGGAATTATTCGAGAAACATGGGAGATATTAACGTTTCTCTAAAACCCCCGGAGGAAAGATGGCCCCGACGCGCCGCTGAATAAAATCCCCCTGTATATCCGGGGTGACAAACACCTGCCGATAAAAGAATAATAATGCTGAAAACCTGTAACGGAGGCTGAATCAATGTTGAAAAAAATATTTCTTCCTGCATTAGTCCGGTGTTTCGGTAACTTGTTGCCGAAACCAACCCACATCCACAAACCCCCGTTTCGGCAACAAGTTACCGAAACACCAAATAATAATAAATATGGAGAAGGAGGCTTAACAATGTTGCGAAAAATATTTCTTCCTGCATTAATCATCACATTTTTCCTGCTGGCAGGATCAGCACAGGCCGCTGATGAGACATATATCGGCGTTGTACATGATGGCGAGTTTTATCTTATGTCACCAACACCGTTGCTGGATATCCCTACACAACTCACATCAATAGGTATGCAGGAATCGGTACCTCCGGAAACCGGAGAGCTTGACCTGGACTGCTTCGAAGGAATGGCGATAATGATCGAGGGCCATGACGGCGGGGGTTGGATATATTCAGCAATCATAATCGACGAAGCAGGCCCCATCCTTACCGCGATGGTCTGGGAAGTATTCGCCAACACGGATTTCTTTACTCTCCCCGAAGAAGAGGAATCCGAATTGTACAACCCCGATCAGTTCTTAGGTTATGTTAATGAAGGAACCTTCTATCTACTGCCTGCGGAATATTACCTCGACTTCCCGGTAAGACTGACCGCAATGCACATGTATGGCGCGGCATTGCCTGAAAGCAGCGAATTCTCTCTCGATGTATGGGAAGGTCAGGTTG
>CBDVBS010000253.1:0-5923 GCA_965372275.1 uncultured bacterium
ATTCACTTCATCATCCGGGTGGCACCTTTCTGTCTTCAGAAGGGTGGTCTTCAATCTTCACAATCACTCACTTCAAGACCCCCCCCTTTTGTAAACCTCTACACTTCTAAAATTAAACTCATAACTGGTTCATGTAGTTCATTTTTAAATCAGCTAAAAGCCGTTCGATTTCCTTGCTGCTCTGCTCGTCGAATTCCTCCGTTGTATTCTCTTGAATTAATGCAAACAAATCAATCAGCTTACGTGCTTCTTCTATATTCTTCACGGTCAAACCGCTGATTGGATTCGGAACCATCCCGAGATGAATCCATGTCTGATCGAAGAGGGTCCGCAGGATGAAAACCACCATATTCTTGAACTGCAGGCTCTTCTCGACTTCCTCCTGTAACTTTTCCCGCTCCTCCTGTGTCATCTCGGTCTTGCCCACTTCCGTGATGGGTTTCTCTTCCGCATCGGCCGGAGGAGTATCCTCAACGGGCGGTGATGTATCCTCAATAGGTGGAGATACTTTCTCAGGTTCTTTCGGGGGAGCGGTTCGCCTGGTATTTCCACTCTCTTCTTCCACACCCCGCCTGTCAATAACCCTGAATTTAGGTTTCTTTTCTTCCTCTTCCTTTCTACCCTTTGGCATATCGCCCTCCTGTCAGTTATTCAAGGGAAAAAGGATTATACCATAACGCTGAAGATGCCCCGCAACGTGATGCAATTTGGTTAACCAATGCCGCCGGCATCTGATATAATCATCGCAGTGAGAGTCTATATCGCCAAAAAAGCCGGTTTCTGTCAGGGTGTTGAAAGGGCGCTTGACATTGTGCTGCGTAAAGCGCATGACAATGATAATACACCCGTATTCACCTACGGCCCGCTTATCCATAACCCGCACGTGGTGAAACGTCTCGCAGCGTTGGGGATCAAGGCGGTAGAAAATATCGATGATATCCCGCTCGATTCATATATCGTTATTCGTTCCCACGGCATCGGCCCCACCGAACTAAAGCTCATCAAGAAAAAGAAGCTCCGGATAATCGATGCCACTTGCACGCATGTGAAGAATCTCCAGAAAACCGTGTCTGATCTTTACAAAGAAGGTTATCAAATAGTCATACTGGGATTGAAGGAACATCCCGAGGTTAAGGCGCTGCGTGATTTCGTTAAGGATGACTGCATCATCGCCAACAACATCGAGGAGCTGCCCACGTTCAAGAAGAATCCCGGCAAGGTCGGTGTTGTTGCCCAGACCACCCTGAGCACGGAATTTTTCGAGCTGGCAATAAAGCACTTCATGGCCCAGCCCATCGACGATCTCGTGATCAAGGAAACCATCTGCGATGCAACAATCACACGGCAGGACGCCGCGAGGGAATTAGCCGACAAGGTTGAGCTCATGATTATCATCGGGGGGAACAACTCATCCAACACGAGAAAGCTGACCGAGGCCTGCTTGTCAAGAGGCGTGAAAGCTTACCAGGTGGAAGCCCCGGAACAGATATTGGATGAATGGTTGGACGGAATTGAGGATATCGGTATTACAGCGGGGGCATCAACTCCAGACTGGATGGTCGATCACGTATTAAGGGATCTTGAAGAGAAGGGTTATGTTTATACTCCTGACCCCGAGCAGCAAACCGATCTCTTCCCCGGATATTCCAAACACGACGAGGCGGATAAGAATGAGTAATGCACCGATAATTGCAATTGTAGGAAGGCCCAACGTTGGCAAGTCCACGCTGTTCAACCGGCTTGTCGGACGCCGCAAGGCAATCGTACACAAGGATTCGGGCATCACCCGCGACCGCATCGAGGACGAGTTCGAGTGGCAAGGCAGGCTCTATCACATCATCGACCTTGCAGGTATTGATAACCCCGAGCAATGTCCCATCAAGGCCGAGGCGATGGTCCAGGTCGGAATCGCCGTTGAGAAAGCTGATGCAATCCTCTTCATCGTGGATGCTGATGACGGGTTGACATCTGCCGACAGCGATATCGCCGATACTGTCAGGAAATTCGGGAAACCGATGATCCTCGTTGCGAACAAATGTGATCACAAAAACGCTGAAGACAATCTCGGGCAATTCTATGCCCTTGGTTTAGGCGACCCCATACCCATAAGCGCGATTCATTCATACAACATCAACGACCTGCTCGATAAGCTCGAATCCATCTGCGAAGGCGGCTCAACCGATGAGGTCCCGGATATCCACGCTATAAGAATGGCGATCATCGGCAAACAGAATGTCGGCAAGTCAACACTTCTCAACGCCATCCTCGGTGAATACCGGGCAATCGTAAGTGACATCCCGGGGACTACCCGTGATGCGGTCGAAGCCCAGATCACCATTGGGGAAGATACATACATCCTGATGGATACCGCCGGGATGAAAAAGAAGTCCAAGAAACTGCAGGATGTCGATTATTACTCGGTGCGCCGGGCCCAGGAGAGCCTTCACAAAGCCGATGTAGTGCTGATGATGCTCGATGTCCAGGACGGGGTCACATCCACCGATTCGAACATCTCCGGACTTGTTCAGGCTTCGCGTAAGGCATATGTCATCCTCGCCAATAAATGGGACCTTACATTGCAGGATAATAAGATGCACCGCAAAGCATTAGAGGAACACGTGGCAAAGAAGCTTCATTTCCTCCAGGGAGCACCCGTTGTATTCACCAGCGGTCTTAAAGAGGAAGGGCTGGAAGAAATATTTAAAGTGGCCCGTACCGCGTATGACAACTGGAATCGCCGTCTTACCACGGGTCAGTTGAATGCTTCGCTGAATACCTACATGGATGATAAACCCCCTCCGGCATACCAGGGCAAGAGGTTGAAATTCTTCTTCGCGACCCAACCAAAAGTCGCCCCGCCGACTATCGTGGCGTTTGTGAATGCTCCATCATCGGTGCGCCAGAGCTACATACGCTACCTCACGAAACGCTTGAGGGCCGATTACGATTTCACCGGCACACCTGTCGAGATGTACTTCCGAAGACGCCGCCGCAAGAAGTAATAAGATTTATTTCCCGGCATCAGAATACCGGGCTACATAAAATCAGAATGCCCCGTTACATAAAATCAGAATACCGGGTTACATAAAATCAAAATACCGGGTTACATAGAATCAGAATGCCCCGTTACATGAGCAAGACAATCCTTCGGCTTTCTCCATTTCCATTCCGGGTGGCACCCTTCTGTCTTCAGAAGGGTGGTCTTGCTAAAAACTTCAACAAACAAAAAGCAATTCATCAGGATAGCAAAATCCGCGATGGTTAAGATGGGGACAGGCACCGGACTTGCTACACAGTTACATGATAGCGAAATATGCGATAGTGCGTGCGGCAAGTCCGGATGCCAGTCCCCGAAAAAGTGAAAACCGTCATGGATTCGAAAAGGAGCTGTGACGGGGACTGTCATCCTGTCTTCAGGTGACTGTCCCCTAACGAACAATCACGGATTTAGGGAGGATAGCAGCTACCTTCACGGGAACTGATTGATGGAGACCATCCTTTTGTTCGAAGACTTCAAGAGTGTGCCACCGCTACTACGCGTCTTCGCGGATAGCGGTGTCCTACATTAAGTATGAATCATCCTTTACCCTTTGCGGTACATATTGATTCTCATTTAGGCTATAATTCAGCCGCGGTATTACGGGATCACCATATTGGAGTTCTTATTGGACCCTACAGTTAATTGCTTACTATTCACAATCGCCGCCTACTTAGTCGGCTCGATACCTGTTGGACTCATCATAGGCCAGGTATGGGCGGGGATAGATATTCGGGAATACGGCTCCCGCAATATCGGCATGACCAACGTCTATCGCACCCTGGGCAAAACACACGGTCACCTTCCATGGGTGATGACCCTCGTTCTGGATTTCGCGAAGGGCTATCTCCCGATCCACTTAGCATTGAGATGGCTGTCCAACGGTAACGAGCCAAGCCCGCTGTTTTCATACTACATCACCTTGGTTGTCCTGGCAGTCCTGCTCGGCAACCTCTACCCGATTTACATCTACTTCCGGGGAGGCAAGGGGATCGCCACCGGGCTTGGAATATTCACTGCCCTGATAGGTGTTTATATACTCATACCGGTCGGTGTTTTTCTTCTGTTCTTCCTGCCAAGCGGAATAGTCAGCCTCGGTTCCATCACCGCGGCAATTTCGCTGCCGATCACTTTCTATATAATTGGCAGGAACAAATGGGGTATTTTCAATGCCGAAAACCAGGACTTCCCGTCGCTATCCCCCACCATATTCGGAGTGATCACAACGGTTGTGGCGATAATCGTGATTCTCAAGCACCGTGCGAATATAGCGCGTCTTATGACCGGTGAGGAAAAGAGGCTCTGGTCATGGAAAAAGGCTCAGGATGCCCCGGTCAGCGAAAACGGGGAAGACCCGGCAACAGAGGTGAGCCCCGATGGTGATGAATGAATTCAACGGACGGAAGATCGCCGTGATAGGTGCCGGGGCATGGGGCACCACCCTCGCCGACCTGGTTGCCGCCCAGGATTATGCCGTGCGCCTATGGTGTTTCGAATCGGAAGTCGCACAGCAGATAAACAGCGGGGGGGAAAACGAGTCATTCCTCAAAGGAATTACCCTCAGCAAAAATATTACCGCCACGAACGACTGCGCGGAAGCCCTGTCCGGTGCCGGGTTGATTTTGTTCGTGGTGCCGTCACAGCATTACCGTGAAACCGCGCGTATGTGCCGTCCATTTGTTGAGAACGGCGCTTATATTCTCTCCGCGAGCAAGGGATTCGAGATTGAGAGTTTCAAACGTATGACCCAGGTGCTCGAAGAGGAATGGTCCGGCGTGGATCACAACACCGGGGTTCTTTCAGGGCCGAATCTCTCGCGTGAGATCGCCAACCGCAGACCGGCGGTAACCCGTGTCGCAAGCGAGGACGCGGAATTGGTTGATACATTCCAGAAACTGTTGAGCTGCCCTCATTTCCGTGTGTATGGCGGCACCGATGTCATCGGCACGGAATTGGGCGGAGCATTGAAGAACATCTATGCCATCGCCGCCGGGATCGCAGCCGGGCTTGACTTCGGCCACAACACACTCGCCAGCCTTATCACAAGAGGGTTGAAGGAGATGGTTCGCCTCGGCGTGAAACTCGGTGCTAAGGAGGAGACATTCTTCGGGGCAAGCGGTCTTGGCGACCTGATATGCACCGGCTTCAGCGACCTGTCCCGCAATCACACCATCGGACGAAGACTCGCGGCGGGCGAGAATCTTGATGAAATGCTCGATTCGATGACACATGTCGCTGAAGGTGTTTACACAACCCAGGCGGTTTATAACCATATTAAAACGACCGGGATCGAAATGCCCATCGCTGAAGCCATATATAAGGTCCTGTTCGAAGATCTGGGACCGAAAGATGGAGTACAAAGCCTGATGGAGCGGCGCCTCAAGGCAGAATAACCATGACCAAACCCCTTCTGAGCATCGGCCTCGTCACCTACAATTCCGCCCGCACGCTGAGAACCTGCTTCAATTCCATTGCACGTACATGCCCCGTTGACAGTACTGAGATCATCGTAGTCGATAATAACTCCGATGATGATTCAGTAAAGATCCTCGAAGAGATCCCATTTATATCAAAGCTGATAATCAACCCCGCCAACGTAGGATTCGCTGCCGGAGTAAATACGCTTATTCATGAAAAAACCGGCAGGCATCTCCTTCTGCTCAATCCCGACTGTCAACTTGAAACCCCGTTGCTGCCAGTGATAAACAAGGTATTCACATCCGCGGAAGATATGGGGATCATCGGCGCTGATGTGAGAAACATTGACGGCAACCCGCGTGAAACATACGGCGCGTTTCCATCACCCGCGATGGTTTACTGGGATTTCTCGGGGCTTCGCAAGATATTTCCACGAAAGCATTGGTCAACATCGATATCGTTCGACGG
>CBDVBS010000254.1:0-5901 GCA_965372275.1 uncultured bacterium
CCTCGAGACCTCTTCCTTTGCGTCCCCGCATCGCTGCGGGTTTGCCTTTATCGGTGCGTAGTTTCTATTTGGTTTTACGCTTGATAATATACCACACTTTGTTGGCTTAGTCAAGATGTCCCAATGCGGGAATTACCTATTATATATATGTATGTTAAATTCATTTATCTCGCTGATGCTCTGTAAGCCGCGTAAGATGGGGAAGATATGACTCATAAGCACGTACGTGTATTTTTATATATGAATTACGCCAATATTAATGTATATAAAATATGGTTGCTTGCGGGATATATAATCCAATAAATAAGATAGTTGGTATATTAAGGGCCTCCAGCAGGTTGATCTTATTCTCTTGTGGAACCCGTTACCATTCAGGGCCATGAGACGGCCCAACAGCAAGCGCTTAGTGTGTTTGACGAAGTCATATAATGGCGGAACTCGACGTCTCCGTTGGCAAACGACCATCAGGCTGGAGTGTGGACGTCCTCGTCCGTAATAGCCACTTCGGTAATTTCAATCGGCCTTTGAACAGGTATTATATAGAAATCGATGTTGGTCACCCTTTCGCCGGGAAGTATTTCAACCACATACTCAATAGGCTGGGCGTTGTGATACTCCGGAATCTGATCTTCGAATAATTTCAGCGACCATAAACCCGGGCGTATATCCCTGAATGTGAAACGCCCGTGCTTATCGGTGGTCATGACGATGGTTTGATCATCCCTGATCAGGAACACCGATGCGTTGGGGAATCCTTCCGAGGGTGGGGGGGCATCGGGATCAACAATACCGATTACCGTTTTGAGGATACTAACCTGTCCCCGGATCGATGCCGATTTCACCACGGGAATATCCAATTTGATGGTCTTGCCAAGACTGGATGTGAATTTTTGCGGGATCTTGACATCGGGTATATATTCCAGCCCGATAGAACCCCTGTCGATCAGCAATTCGTAATCGCCCTCGCCGAGTCCGGGGAAGGTGAAACGTCCCTTCGAATCGGTCACGACAGTCATATCACCAACGCTGACAATCACGCCTTCGAGGGGAGTGTGCCCTTCGTCATCGCGGTAGATGATTCCCTCCACGCGCCCGTTCTTGGGAAGCCATGGCAGCGGAAGGTTGAGCGGGAATGTCAGACTCAATGCGCATTCAAGCTCTTCGCCGTAATCGCCGCCGCGCCACTGGGCGTTAAGGAGGAGCGTGTTTTCATCGTCCAGTTCATGTTTCAATTCCCCGCGCAGCCACTTGATGCATGGCCGGTTGAATCCCTCGTTACGCGTATATCTCGTGGAGAGCTTAGTTGCATCGTTTATGTTCACGTCTGCGTTGAGCCATATCTGCTCATACTTTTTCCTCTCGCCGCCGGTCGCGGGATCCTCGATATCCCAGCGGTAACCGCCTGAGAAGACGGAGCCCTCCCAGGGTTGGGACGAGAACATCAACTGGTGACGCTGGATATTATTGACGCTGCCGTCCAGGTTATTCCGCGTCTCGCCGAACGCGGTGCGAGCGGTAAGGGAGAAATCATCGAATTGCCGTGACAACTGGAAATTGTTCGTCACCTCTTCCTCGTCCCATTCGAAGAGGTTATTGTCCTTGCGGTTTGACCATCTTCGGTAAACGCTGACGCGCCCGAGATCACCCGCATTGAAATTGGCACCGATGTTTTGAATAATATTTTCAGGATGCGGCTTGAGTGGATCATCCCAGTAATTCCACCGGTTTTTCGTGATGCTTCCCCAGATGTTGAAATCGGGGGATATCCTGAAGTTCACATATGCGGATGCCGAATCCGAGCCCTGCCAGTAGCCGGGGAAATTGCTGCCGGCATGAGCAAGTTCGCCGTCGAAGGTTACCGTCTCGGTTTGGATCTCAGCGGCAATGCGGTAAGCCTCGTCCGACTTACGTCCTTCCCCGTTTGTCATATCGCCGATACCCAACTCGCCTATCAGCACGATCCCCTCGGCGGGCTCAGTCGAGCAGAGCAATGTCACGCCCCTGCCTTCGTGCTCGTAAACATCATCGGTTGAGGAAGACGGTATCTCCTCGTTCTCCATGAATACGGTGAGGGTAAGATCGGTATTCTCCTCCACCTGCATCGACAACTGCCCGCCCGCAAGCTGCCCCTGCATCCATCCGCCCCGGTGGTCAGCCGCGAAACACCTGAAGGTGAATTCTTCAGTCTCTGACACAAGATCGATTCCCCGGCCGTAATAGTAGCGTTCCGTCAGCGGCGTTATGTTAAACGAATTATCCCCCAGCTTCAGGTAGCCCTTGTTCTCAATGCCGTATTCCAGGCTGAACGAGTCTTCCTCTATGAACCGCCGCCCCTGCCACCGTGTTGGATAAGGTTCCACGATCCGAAGTTTTCCGTAATGCCCATTACCAAGCTCACCGTCGAAATCGAGAGTTATCTGCCCGGCCATTTCATTGTCGTCATTCCACGCGGTGAGAAGGGTGGCAGTACCCGGCAGACTGTGATATAGGTCGCCTGACAGGAGTTGGGGATAGATGGTGGTCACCGTATTCGCCTTCGCAATCGAAGCGCCATAGTTCAAATCGAGCGCTTCAACCACAAGCGTAAGCCGGTGCATTTCCTCCCGTCTGATATCTTCCGGGATGATTGTCCCGATGGATATCTGCTTCGATTCACCGGGCTCCAGGGCGAATTCATCCGGGCCGAATGTCATACCCCATTGCTTGTTCGATTTAACATCCGCCGTGAAGCGGCTCGGGGCGTTACTCTTGTTCGTTACTATGAAAACACGTGTGTAGCTCTCACCGGGAGCCGTGATGAATACATCGCTTGGCGCTTCTATCTCGATCTTTGCCACAGCGACAAGCTCCACATCCACAACAGCTGTGTCCCCGAAGCCGATAAAACCTGCTGACGCTATTTCCACGGATATATTGTAATCTCCAGCCCGTGCCCCTAACGGGACGCTTATCGCCACGAAAATCGGCTTCTCTTCCCCGGGATTTAGTTCGAATGGAAGCAAGGGTGAGACGAGTTCCCAGCCCAAAGGCATCTCGACCACTGCAACGAGTTCATAAACGGAATCGGTTTCGTTGATGACGCGGAACGTCATCGTCAATATCTGCAGCGGTTCGGCTTTTACATTACCGGGGGATATATTTTCAATTCGAACCCCGCCGCCTTTAGCCATCGCGGGATAAAGGGGCAGGACAAGACTTAGGATCAGAAGGAAACTGCACAGGCAGGCATACCGGATGAAGGATTTCCATCGGATGTGCCCCTCAACCGTGTACATCATGCAAAACCTGTTTAGATTTCTACTCAGACCCGCTACGTTGAACTCCTCGCCTTGATTTCAATTTCCGCCTGGGCGGCGACAAGGCTAACAGCGCCGTAATCGGCGATAATCAGCGCCACATAACGTCCGGGCTGTATTCCCAGATCGCGCAGTTCAAATTTAAAATCGCGTCCCATTTCAGGCAGGATCGTTATTGTCCGATGCTCCTCGGCGTAAACAATATTTCCGTTCCAATCGTGGATCTCGATCCACGCTTCGGGCCGGATGTAAGTGTTTCCGTGGTTTTCAAGGGTGGCGACGAAGACCATTCCCCCGCCTTCAACAGCTATGGTTTTTGCTGTCGTGAATTTGGCCTTCTTTTCCTCGGTGCCTGGAATCGTCACATAGACCTTGATCCCATGACGAAGGACTATCTTGAGGCCCAATGACGGGATCTGATCCTCTGTTGGCTCAAACTCAGATAAACCCGGCACCCCTTCAACGAAGAAGATGCCCCAATAGCTCCCGGTAAGCTCCGGGTCGTCCGGCACTTTTATCTGGAAATATAGTTCACTCGATCCGCCGCCGGGGATGGTCATATGGTCGGGGGTGACAAGCATCCATTCGGTCATTGAATTCGAAACCTCACCGACATCGAGGTACTGCTCGCCGTCCGGTGTTTGAAGCCAGTCGCCGGGATATATCCTGATATCCACGGGCTCCGGCTCGTTGTTCCATACGCGGACGGAACCGAAATATTCATCCCCGGGCATGAGAGTAAGTTCAAACGGACCGATCTCGACCGAGACAGCCCCGGCAGGCATTGGGGGTAATGCAACGAATATACACATCGCCAAGGTCAAAAAAGCCGTTATTGCACGGAACATTCTCATCGTTTTCTCTCCCGCTTGTTCGTTCAAGTTCTAATCTCCTTCAATTCGTTCCACTTCCGATTCCGCGATATCACTGGGCACTTATCGTATATTGGAGCGTCGCGCCGTATGTTCCCGGCCTGTCGCTCGACCAGGAAAGAAGGAGTTTGTAGTCCACGTCGAAATTTCCGCTGCCGCCGCCGAATACCCCGGATGTCACCGTGGCATCGGTAGTGGTTATGGTCGTAAAGGTGCCACTTGCGGAGAGTTTCCATTGCAGGTCGGTCAATGGTTTGGTGTACGCCAGATCGTCGCTCTGTCCGAGATTGGCGTCCAGTGATTTCACCGTAACAATCCAGTCAACATCAGCGGTCCAGTTGATAGTGTTGTTGGATGAGACCTTCTCACCCGCATCGAGATCAGTGGTCGTGGCGTTCAGGTTCACATCGGAATGTACGGTGATTGTTTCAACGGCGGATGTAGGCACCGCCATCAAAAAGAGTAGCGTGAGTAGTACCGCGGACCCGCGGATCTTTCGCCATGCAAGCATAGTCGGACAATTATCCTTTCCCCCCTGTGTTTACACTCAATCGGATACCAGGTCTTGGATACAAAAAGGCCGGGCATCCATAGGAGACCTCCGGCCCTTAAACTGAAAATGTAATAAACACTAAGTCGTATGTGTAAACGTTACTGTCTTCAACTGATCGCTCTGAACGGTGGTCCAGCTCAATCCCGTCGCGAGCCAGTCAAGGTCGTAAGTGAAATCACCGGCTGTGCCGTAACCCGCGAAAGAAGCCAGCGCCGTGGCACTGCCATTTACGATCTCAATGAAACCTGCACCGGTTCCGTTACCGCCTGCCTGGGTGTCCTCGACCCAGAGCGAATAATCGGTGTACGCGGTATCCAACTGTGCTGTAAGCGTCCATGCAGCAGTGTTGTCCTGCAATGTCATCGTGCTGTCATCCGCGGCGAAGATGTAGGTGTTATCGAGATCTGCCGCCACGGCAGTAAGTGTGACATCGGCACCCGCGGCGAATGTTGATAATGCGGGAACCGAGATAGTGACATCCACGGTATCGACGGCCGCGA
The DNA here is from genome assembly GCA_965372275.1 of uncultured bacterium. Taxonomy (GTDB): domain Bacteria; phylum JAJVIF01; class JAJVIF01; order JAPKYR01; family CAZSPL01; genus CBDVBS01. The sequence continues at coordinate 5,222 of CBDVBS010000254.1, forward strand.
ATATTGGTGTAGCTAAAATCACAATAGCTAACAGAGTCAGTAAAATAATCCCAAATTTCCTCATCGTTATCCTCCTCAGACGGGAATTCTCTACTTATGGTAATATCCACAATTCAAGGGGATTATTATCAATTTTCCCTCCCTGTCAGTATATTTTATTAAATGCAGTGATCGGCTCGGAATCAGCGGAAATTTTGACCCACCCTCTGAGACGTATGGATAATGATATATGCTATCCACATTTCAGGGGAGAGAAGAATCCCTCCCTCGCCAAGAATAATGGACGCAAATTCTATTTATTAAGGTGTATAAAGCGCCCCCTCCCGTGCGGGAGGGGGCCAGGCAAAAAATTGTTAGGAGGTTTTGCCGTATTAGATTTGACCGATGTGCTTATACTGAGAGTTCTGCATCATTAACCAACCACTTTATAAGACTTCCAGAAAGGTTTTAAGGTTTAACTGCTGACACTTTTTTTACAACTCTTTCCGGGTTCATGGATGAGGGTGGTGCAGCGTATGTCACCATCGAAATGGAAATATTGGAGGTTTTTACATCTTTTTAGGGGAATTATCCCTCTCGACTTTCGCCATTGTATGACTACATCTGACCTGCAAGTTTTGCGTAGGGGTTACCCTCCGGTAAGGCTTTATTTGAAGACGGAGGGCGAGCCTCCGGCTCGC
>CBDVBS010000255.1:0-5839 GCA_965372275.1 uncultured bacterium
GTGGCTCTATCGGTAACCCTGAGATTTATCCTGTAGTTGCCGGGTTCATCGAAGACATAATTGAATGTCGAGGAGAGGCTCTGGAACCCGGTGATAGCGGGGATTGTCCAGAGATAATCGTAACCGCTCGCAACCGCACTCGATCCGCCGTCGATCTGCACGCTTCCCGATACCGCCAACGGTGCTTCACCGTCGGGAGGCAGAAGATTCAGGCCAAGGCTGAAGGCGGTTGATGTGCCGCCTGATGAACAGCCGGCCACACAAATCATTGCGAGGAGCAGTATGAGAGTAAGATACTTCATCGGATATTATCCTCCGTATTAAGTATGCACAAAACCATGGGAGATGCCAAAGCATCCCCACACGAAAGATAAAAAATAGCAGATTATCACCATGATGTAAAACCATTTTCAGTAATTTTTACCGTTTCCGCAACAAGTTCCTTGAACAAAGGGTTTTTGCGGGTTCCTTGGCTGATTTCAGCATGCCATGTAAAAAAAGCAGCTGCATTCCGGGTGGCACCCTTTTGGAGGAATCTGCCTTAAAACTTCGATATATTCCGGGTGCCGCCTACAAACGAGACGGGGCGGAAAAAAGTCGAAAATCCTTGCAAACGGCAAAATGACATATTCTAAAACCCTTATCCAGAGCGGTTTCGGGACAAGGGTGTCCCGAAACATCGGTCAGGTTATGACTTTTTTCCGCCCCGTCAAACGAGTCTTCGAGGTTTGTAGGTGATCAATATGAGGGAAAAGAATCAAGGCAAATCTTACACGCCCCTCCTGACAGGATTCGCGTGAATGTAATCAATCTGCTTCAATATTTCTTTTATTTCATACAGGAGAACGTCAGCTCATGAGCGTGACCGGAAATGTTAAACCGTAGATATTTAGACGTTTTGTGGAAACCGGATTGTATGGGTATGATGTTACCATATTCACCTACAAACTTCGAAGACTCGTTTGTAGGCGGCACCCGGACTTGCAGACAGCACCCGGACTCGTTTGTAGGCGGCACCGGCTCGAAGACTCGGAGAAGCGATGGGGTGCCGAATCAAATTTTTCGAGGAGTTTCCAAACGCCATTTAAGGGCGTTGATTGCCGCTGATATGAATAATGGCAGAATGGGAAGATAAAGCCGGGTTTCACCGAAACGTCCGAATACGAAGTGAATGACGAGAAAGAGCACGGCGAATAAAATACTTCGTTTGTGGAAAGTATCGAGACCCCGCCATCCCCAGATGGTAAGGACTGACGGGAGTCCCGCGAGGATGATGAGTCCCCATATCCATCGCCCGCTCTGTTCGAGGTTTGTGCCGATCATGATCCATTCGTCGGGGTGTGGACGGGGACCATAGAGGGTTCTGATTGCATAGATAACGAGAAGAGCAACAGCGATCCCAATCATGAACCTTACAATAACACCACCGATCGGACGTCTGCCATATTCGACAAAAAGATTAATAACCGGCAGGAGAATGACCGTTTCCCTGAAGAATGCTCCGAGGGCGATGGTCGGGAATATCCATAGCGGCATGCCGGATGCCGCGGCGAGATATGCTATGGCATAAAATGTCGCGTTGATTGGATCGGCGGGCTGATGGCCATAACCGATATATGTAAACGGCAGCACGGCATAGAACCATCCGATCCCCGCCAGGGCCCACCCGATTGAGAGGAACCGTCTGAAGAAGGCGAATATCAGCAGGCCTGTGGTGAAGTAGAAGAACATACGTTCGAGATAATATGTCCTGACGAGGTCGATATTGAATGCCTTTCGCATACTCTCTGCAAGCAGGTATGCGCCGGGGCGGTACTGCATAGGGCTGTCGGCCTGCCCGGTGAGGACTTCATTGTGGTAGCGGTCGATATCATTTGCCGCCCTGCTGTCAACCATAACGAGGTGGGCGAATGCGGCGACATAGGAGAATACCGCGCAGGCGAGTGCGACCGCGAGAATTTCGGGGGCGGTGAGACGGGGTGGTTTTGTGCCGGATGCATCGTTCACGCATAAATGGTGGGATATCGGATGGAGTATGTCAATAGAGTCGTCCCGGGGTTTTGTAAACATAGTGAAAAGGGTGTTTCGGGAATTTATTCCCGAAACCCTTTGAACAGTACCCATGGCAGTTTCGGGAATAAATTCCCGAAACACTGGTGACAAATAGGATATACTCAATATGTTGGAGTCTCTTAATAGATTTTAGTAGATATTAATAAGGCACCGCTGTCCTCGAAGACTCGGATAGCGGTGGCACACGGACCCGGGAGCCTGATTCCCACCTGATGGGGTAGCGGTGGCACAAGGAGAATGATGAATGGGGCGAGCCTTGCATGGAAGCAGGATGCGGGTTATAATCGTGCCCCTTATTAATTTAGATTAAATGTGCTGATTTCGAGCTGGAGTAATATTGGCAAATCGGGTTTTCACATTTGCACTGATTGTTCTCACCGTATCAATATTCACCAACGGTGGCGGGGCATCGGCCACCGAGGACGGTATAGGCATCGGCAGCGTCGACCTCCTGTTGGTCCCCACGCTGAAATTCGAACCCGTCAGGATCTTCACATCCGGGAATCCCCTGGTCAAGAGGGTTGCCCTGACATTCGACGACACACCGAACCCGTACTATACCGAGGAACTGCTGCGGATTCTCCGTGAGCACGATGTGAAAGCGACATTCTTCTGTATGGGGAACAAGTGCCAACTGTATCCCGACCTGCTGATCCAGGTGCTTCGTGACGGACACGATATCGGAAATCATACGTATTCACATCCGAAACTCGACGGTCTTGAGCGTGATGATTGGGAAGAGGAAATCCTTTATACCAATCGAATCATCAAGCGGGTTCTCGGTTATGAATGCCAGTTGTTCCGTCCACCGCATGGGCGCATGACCGATGAGATAACCGATTTCGTTTTTTCGCATGGGATGACGACATGCTGGTGGACGGTGAATACGGGGGATTACCTCGAACCGTCGGTTGATACAGTGGTGAAGAAGATAACCAGCAACATCGGCCCGGGCGGGATTGTCCTTATGCACGACGGGACCGATGTCGCCCTCGAGGCACTTCCGGTGATTATCGACACGTTAGCCGGTCAGGGGTATGAGTTCGTGACGATGAGCGAACTTATCAGCGGCAGGATTATTTTTTAGGTAGATATCAAGTAAGACCACCTTTCTGAGGACAGAAGGGTGCCACCCGGATGCCAAGCATCCGAGCCGCGACCGTCAGGGAGTGGACACTCTTTAATCACTGACAAACTCGAAGACTCGCTTGTCAGTGGCACCCGGAAATGTAAGTTGTGATTTCAAGCAAGACCACCCTTCTGAAGACAGAAGGGTGCCACCCGGAAAGATATATTCAATCTGAATTCCTACCACCTGGAATAAAATACTCATTCAGGATTCTGTTTCCATTACACGTTTTGCCCGGGGGTGGGCTTTGTCATAAACGCGGCGTTTGTGGGCTTCATCCACCGATGTGTAAATCTGGGTTGTCGAGATATCGGAGTGGCCCAGCAATTCCTGAATTACTCGCAGGTCGGCACCGCGTTCGAGCATATGAGTCGCGAATGAATGCCGCAGCATATGCGGGTGGACATCGCCGAGATGCAGTCCCTCTGCGCGTTTCTTCAGGTCACGCCAGAATTGCTGGCGGCTCATCGGGGTTCCGCGGCTTGTGAGAAACACATAGGGACTCGTGCATCCCCCCGCGAGTTCGGGCCGGGCATCACGAAGATAAAGTTCAAGCAGTTTGACTGTTTTGTTTGCAAGGGGCGTGAGACGTACTTTATCTCCCTTTCCCGGAACGAGGAGGCAGGCTTCCTCAAGTTTGAGCGACGAAATTCGCAGGCCGCACAATTCGCTGACCCTCAATCCCGCGCAGTACATGGTTTCGAGCATAACCCGGTCGCGCAGCGACTTAGTATCGTCGAGATCATACGATTCGAGCAGGCGTTTTATTTCCATCACATTGAGAACACGCGGCAGCTTGCGTCCGGTTTTGGGCGAATGTATGCGCGATGTCGGGTCTTCATCAACCAGGCCGATCTTGATAAGGTACCTGTAAAACCCCCGCAAGGCGCTCAGGATACGAGCCTGGGTGCGAGGGCTGATGCCTTTGCGTTGCACTTCGACCATGAAACCGCGCAGTAAATTCTCATCTACATGCAGCAGGTTACCGTCGTGCTCCCGCAGGAATGATTGCCACGAATTGAGATCGCGTCGATAGCTTTCGATTGTGTTTATTGAAAGACGTCTGACCGATCCGAGGAAATCCAGGTAGCCGGTCAGGATCCTGCTGTCCTCCATCGATTCACGGAGGCGTTCCATTTATATCATCCCTAAGAAATCCTTTAGTTCGCGTATCGCTTCTTCCTCGGGCACGAATGCCGTCTCGATCTTTTCGATGCCCCATGGGAGTTTGAGCTGTGCGTAATCCCGCGTGCTCGGGGTATGGAGTACAAGCTGGGCTTTCGACATGATTTCGCTCATCCCCTTGGTGTCGCTGATAAGGGAGGCCATAAGGTGAGTCTTGGTGCTTTTTATATAGGCCTTGGCGAATCCCGAGGCGCTCTTCAGATTACTCTTGTCCTGGGCGATGATGCCGACATGGGAGATGTCATTCAACCGCAGGAGGGCATCGAGGAACTCCTTGGTCATTTTTATATCTATCACGAATACACGGATCTTCGTGCCGCTCAGTATCCGGTTTACTTCATGTTCGTGGAACGGCGTGGTGACAAAGACCGCGTCCTTTGTGAAGTATGACAGTATGCGGTCGGTGTTCTGCCTGAGGATATCCATCACCACCGGCACGACATTTATCCCGGTGATATGCCTGCCGACCTGCTTGGCCATATCGACCGACTGTTCGAGTGAACATTCGACGAATGCGAGTTTTTCGAGCTTGCGTTTTTCGGGGCGTTCAAGGTTGTCCTCGGTTGAAATCGGTGCCAGCACTTTCGCGCCTTCCCGGGGTGGTGGCGATGGGGTGATAGCCGGTTTCTGCCCGGCTTCCTTCAGTTCGAAGCCGCGCTCCATGAGGCCGTCGATAGTGCTGATGAGGTCGGATGGCGAGAATCCGAGCTTGATGGATTTGATCATCGCGGTACGGGCGATATTCTCAAGCTGCTTCCGCTCTTCCCTCGCGAGGTCGATTTTTACTTTTACGAATGCCCCGCGTCCTTTTTCGGATCGTATCAACCCCTTCTCCTCGAGGACCTCGTAGGCCTTGAGCACTGTTTGCTGGCTGACCTTCATCTCCTCGGCGAATTTACGTACGCTCGGAAGTCTTTCGCCGAAGCGTACAAGCCCGGCGTTGATGCGTCGTTCGACGAGCTCCGCGAGCTGGTGGTAGAGGGGTGTACTTGCCTTTGGATCAAGCTTTCTTTTCATTGTTTCTGCCTCATGCACGATTCAAGCCGGATAGGCCCAACCTAAAATATTATCATACTTAATAAGACAAAAAGTTCTGATTTGGATGGTGTTTCGGTAACTTGTTGCCGAAACGGTTGGGGTTATGTGCTGTTCAGTTTCGGTGTTTCGGTAACTTGTTGCCGAAACGATGCAGTTATACTCTTTGGTCTCGGGAATAAATTCCCGAAACACCGGTTTATGGATTGGGTAGTGTAGGTCTTCGACCTACACTCGCAGGTCATAGACTTGCGATACCCTCATGCGGGCTGGCACTCGACTTTCGCCATTTTCTTTCCGGGTGGCACATGACTGTCTTCAGAAGGGTGGTCCTCATATCTTCACAATCCCACACTATAGGAAGACCACCCCTTTTCTCGAAGACTCGAAAAAGGGTGCCACAAGGAATGCGCATAC
>CBDVBS010000256.1:0-5833 GCA_965372275.1 uncultured bacterium
GGCTGCCGCGGCGGCCATGGCGATGGCGGAAGCGGATGGAAGCCGGATCGCCGGATTCGTCGATAGTGATTCAACGGGGAAGCCGATTGAAGTGCATGGAATTCCATTACTTGGCGATGAGAGTTACCTTTCCGGTAACGAGAATGAATACCGGCTGCATATCGCGATAGGGGACAACGGGGTCAGATGTAAGATCGCCGGGAGATTTTCCGGATTTGAATTTGCCACGATTATTCCGCCGACCGCCGTGAAGGGGCCGTCGGTTGATGTAGGCATAGGCAGCCTGATTGCACCGGGAGCAATTCTCACGGCAAGACTGACCATCGGGAATCATGTGATAGTGAACACCGGGTCGATTGTTTCGCACGATTGTGAGGTAGAGGATTTTGCGAATATATCACCGGGATGTATCCTCACTGGTAATGTCTCAATAGGCAGCGGCGCGTTCCTCGGAAGTCGTGTAACTATCGCCCCGGGGATTTCAGTCGGCGCGGATTCCCAGGTCGGTCTTGGCAGCGTGGTAACGAAGGATATACCGCCGGGGGTTGTTGCGGTTGGTGTGCCTGCGAGGATTGTGAGGGAGATTTAGCTTTCCAACACTGACAAACTCGAAGACTCGCTTGTCAGTGCCACCCGGAAGTATGCCACCCGGAAGTATGCCACCCGGAAGTATGCCACCCGGAAGTATGGGTAGTGGGTGAGAGGGCACGGGCAAGCTCGAAGATTCGCTTGTCCGTGGCACCAAGAGTGGCACCAGTACCCGAAGTACCCGTATCCTTGGTACCCGTATTCGTGGTACCGGGATTCCGATTCTTATCAATTGAAAATCAGGACTACCAATCCCTGAGTTTGGCGTTGAATTCCTTTGAGGCGGAGGTGAGGATCGTTTCGATCGATGCGTTGACCTCTTCGTCGGTAAGCGTGCGTTCGGGATGGTTGAAGTGGAGGCTGACCGCGTACTGCTTCAAACCGGCGCCGATTTTGTCCGAGCGGAAGACATCGAAGAGTTTGACTTCCCGCAGAAGTTCCCCGCCGCTGCCGTGTATGCAATCAGCGACATCGCCATAGAGGATGCCTTCCTTGACGATGAGCGCGAGGTCGCGTGTTATCGAAGGGAATCGCGCTAAGGATTCATACTTGAGTTTCTTCAAGCCTGCTTCATAAATCGATTTCGCGGTTTCAAACGAAAGAAGTGCGAAGTGCGCCGAATTCGGTATGTCCAGCTCATCGAGCCGAGTGTCGGAGATGCGTCCGATTATGCCCCAGTCGCCGCTTTCACCCTTAACGGCAACTTTGAATGGATACAACTCTTCCGAATCAAGGATCTCCTGGCCGGAAATGCGTCCGCCGATGGAGTCGATAAATTTTTCAACCAGCCCCTTGATATGCAGGTAACCCTTCTCTTCATTTTCAAGGCGTTTTCTGCCCTTGCCGCGTTTGGAGAGGGACATAATACCGATTTGACGGTACTGCTCATAACGCTCGAATCCCTTGCCGCCCTTGTCGTTGAAGATGTTCGCGATCTCGAAGATGTCCTTCGGCTCGACGCCGTGGCGCAGGTTGTGCTGCATCACGCCGAGAAAGCTCGGTAGGAGATGCGTACGTAGCATCGCATGGTCTTCGGTGAGTGGATTGAGGAATTTGAGCGTTTTACTGTTGGGAATGAGCGGATTCGGCATATCAATGAAGCCCGCTTTGCCGGTGGCGTAGGTGCTGATTTCCCATAAGCCGAGACCCGACAGCATATTTTTGAAATGACGTGCCGCCGCGAATTCCGGGTTGAATGAAATGTTCTTCATTGCGCAACGCGGGAGATCGTCGGGGAGGTTATCGTAGCGGAAATGTCTCGCGACTTCCTCTATGAGATCCTCTTCGATCGCGACATCGAGTCTGAAGCTCGGAACGGTGACTTCGCGTTTGCCATCATCCTTGCTGATTCCGAAACCGAGTCCCATGAGGATCTCATCGATGCGATTATCATCAACTTTGTATCCGAGTATTTTATCCATCCGGTCGCCGCGAAGCACGACGACTTTCGGCTTGTCCTTGAAATGCGAGACTTCCACTATGTGCGGCGCGATTTTTCCGCAGTTAAGGTGTTCAACCCACCATGCGATACGTTGCGCGCTCTTGCGTATTCCATCGGGATCGATGCCGCGTTCGAAGCGGATCGAAGCGTCGGTACGCAGCCCGGTGCGGCGGGATGTACGCCGGATTGAGGCGGGGTCGAAGTGGGCATTTTCGAGGAACATGCTCTTGGTGGAAAATAATATTTCACTTGAGAACCCGCCCATAACCCCGGCCAATGCGACCGGGCCGGAGCCGTCGGCGATTACGAGGTCGGACGGCAGCAGGTCGCGAACGATGTTGTCAAGGGTGGTGACCTTCTCGCCGGATTTAGCGGGACGTACTTCGATGAATCCACCCCGGATGAGATTGTAGTCGAACGCGTGTGATGGCTGGCCGGTTTCGTAGAGTACGATGTTGGTGATATCAACGATGTTGTTTATCGGACGCAGTCCGATGCTGATGAGTTTCCTTATAACGGAAAGCGGTGAAGGGCGAACATCGACTTCCGGGAAGAGAAGACCGGAGTAGGTGTGGGAAAGTTCGGGATTGCTTATCCGTATTTCAATGGTTTCATCTTTGTCTTTTACGATACCCAGGTTATCAAGCAACGGTAATGGTCTGACGGTGGTTCCGCATATGGCGCCTATTTCACGCGCCACGCCGAGGAGGCTCCAGCAGTCGGCGCGGTTGGCGGTGAGTTCTATCTCGATTCCCTTATCGGCGCGGATATATTCACCGATATCCCCGCCTGGTTTGATCTCTTTTTCATCGAGGAACATCAGGCTCTTTTCATGGAGACCGAGTCCGAGTTCGGCTTCGCTGCAGGCCATACCCCGGGACGGTTGGCCGTGGAACTCAGCCGGTTCGATCGCATTGCCGCCGACGTGTCCACCTACGAGAGCCAAGGCGATGAGCTGACCGACTTCGAGACCCGGCGCGGTACAGAAGATCGGCAGGATTTCCCCGCCGGCGTCAACCTTGAGGATGAAACCCTGTTCGGTCTTTTCGCATTCGGTGATTTTCGCCGCGACGACCTTGTCGAAATCGAGCTCCGGTTCCGGGGCGGGGTCGCTTTCGAGGCCAACGAGCGTGAGTTCGCTGATGAGTTCCTCATAGCCGAGGTCGAAATCGACGAATTCATGGAGCCATTGATACGCTACTCGCACTTCTCTTCTCCCTTGCTGTTTATTATCTCAATCAGTTCGCACACTGAAGTGTGCGGCACCCGGCGGGCTTCAGTACCCGTTGGTTTTTACAGTACCCAGAGCAGGTCTTCGTGCTCCCTCGGGGTGTCGGTGAATTTACCATAGACGCCGGTGCCAAGGTCCATACGCCATATGTCATTTACGGCTTCGAAGTAGATGCAGTCCTGGTGTGGTGAATAAAAAACATCTGTCATCGATATATTCCCCAGCCCCTTAGCGAACGGGATGGGGCTGTCGTCGGAGGCGTCTTCAATAGAGCGAAGACGAACAAGGCCGGTATTCTTCAGCCGGTCGTAAACCGCCCACACGATCTGTTTGCCATCCTGGGAAAACCCAAGGACACGGGCTTTGGGAGTGAGCTTGTGATATTCAGCCTTAAAGGATTCGGTATCGACGAGGAAGTATCCTCCTTCGATGCCGATGATCAGGCGGTTTGATCCCGCAGCGGGGTCGAGCCATGCTCCGGGCTGTTCATCCTCACGGAACCCCGCGCCCGTCAGGTTTACGCTCCCAAGGGATGTGCCGGTTTCCTTCGCGAGGAAATAGACTCCCCGGCCGTCGTCGAGGACGAGCAGGGCGTGAGCAAGCGGGCCGTCCCATGCAAGCGGTATCACCCTTCCGGTTTCGAGTTCGGCATCGGATAATCCCTCCGGATACGCGCGGAAGCTCTTCTCAAGCCGAAGCGAGAGCATTGCCATGTGGCAGCGATTACCGGTCTCGCCCTGTGTGCCGAATGCGATCATGGTGGCATCTTCCCTGAGAATGGGGAAGCCGGATCGGGGTAGCTTATGTCGGAAGACGAGATCGGTGCGTTTCATTACATTGCGGCTTACGAACGTAATGTTGGTCAGGAAGTTTATGGGATCATCCTTGATGAAGAAGAAATGATGAAGCGAGTAATTCATCTGCGGCGCGAAGATGCCATCGAACGCATCGGCGGCGGTAGTGTGCTTCAAGCCGTTGAATCCGGTGAAGTAGATGCGATCGGCATCGTAGGGACTCTTGCCGATGCCGTACGAGAGACGCGCATGGAATACATCCTCGTTGATGACCAGGGGCTGGGTGGAGGACGTCAGGTTGTCCAGACTGCTTACGCTGGTAGTTTCCTCGCATCCCGAGAGGAAGGCTGCTAAGAGTAATATAACCGGCAGCAGAAAAGTATTTATTAAAACCTTATTCATCATTTTCTACAAAAAACTCAGAATTGTTTCAGGAATCTGAAATCGTTTTCGGTGAACAGGCGAATATCCTCGATGCCGTACAGGAGCATCGCTGTTCGTTCAATGCCAAGTCCGAAGGCGAATCCGGTGTAACGTTCGGGATCGATATCGCAGTTTTTCAGAACGACGGGATGAACCATTCCGGCGCCCATAATTTCCATCCAGCCGGTATTGCTGCACGCGCGGCAGCCTTCGCCGTTGCACAGGATACAGTCCATCGAGACATCGGCGCCTGGTTCGACGAATGGGAAGTAGTCGGGGCGCAGGCGGACTTTGCGTTTTTCACCGAACAGGCTGTGGATGAACATCATTATGACGCCCTTCATGTGGGCGAATGTAATGCCCTCGTCAATCATGAGCATTTCAATCTGGGTGAACTGGCAGGAGTGACGCGCCGTTGGCTGGTCGCGCCGGTAGCATACTCCCGGGACGACGACCTGTATCGGCGGGCGGCGTTTTTCCATGGTGCGTATCTGTACCGGCGAAGTGTGGGAACGCAGCAGGTGGGTATCATCGACATAGAGCGAGTCGAACTGGTCGCGCGCCGGGTGATCGGCAAGGATGTTGAGTGCTTCGAAGTTGTACCAGTCTGATTCAAGCTCGGGGCCTTCCACTACCTCGAAACCCATCGCGCTGAGCGTACCGAGCATCAGGTCGAGCGCCTTGGTCATGATATGCAGGCGGCCCGCGGGTATGTCCTCGCCGGGCAGCGTGTGGTCGATTACAGCGGTAGTGTCGTCACCCGATGCAAGTTCGGCCTTTCTTTTCGAGAGAGCAGCTTCGGTTTCCTGCTTGAGCCGGTTGAGTTCCTTGCCGAATTTCGGTTTTTCCTCGGGTGGGAGATCTTTCATCCTCGGCATGAGCGTGCTTATGAGGCCCTTGCGTCCGACGAGACGCACCCGGGCTTCCTCGACTTCAGCTAAGGACTCGGCGCGTGCTATTTTCGCTATTTCGATCTGGATCTTGTTAATTTCATCAAGCATCTTGCTTCTCCGCCGGATCGTTGAAAATTGAAAAGCCCCTCTCATCGAGGGGAAATTATATCATCGGCAATGCGAATCCCCTCGATCCATTATGGACCAGAAAAGCCGAAGGGGAAAGTATTTACGCCGATGTTTGTCATCTTGATCACACCCGATTTTACCCCAGTATGGAAATGTCGTCAATATTAAGTTTTAAGACATCCTCGTTATAGGGGCTGTCTTAAGAACCTTGGATTCTATTTCTGCAACCCCACATGATATATGAAAGTTTCGCAGGGGTGAACATTGTGTGTTCGATTCCAGGATATAGTATTCGGGTTAGGTGGTTCTCATGCCGGCTGGAAGCCAGCGCTCC
>CBDVBS010000257.1:0-5820 GCA_965372275.1 uncultured bacterium
ACGACATCAAAGCCCTCATCATGATTGACGCCTGCCAGTCCAACCCGCCTGTGAGCGAGCCGGTCGAGCCTTATCCAAACTGCCCGGAGCCTTATCTCATTGAGATGGATGACGAGGATGACAATTTCCCGGAGGTTAACGCAACCGGTCAGGCGCAGGGTGAATACATTTTCTCTTTCACACTCTGGGACCACCAACACACGGGTGGGGGTTACGGACCTGATTTCGACGGGTTTCTGACGTTCTTCCAGTACGGTGAAGATATAACCGGCGATGTCTCTTATTGGAAAGCAGGTGATAATGGTGGGGGTGTATTTTACTACACCATCACACCCGATTCCGACATGTACGCCGGTCTGTACGAAGGGGTCATCGGAATGTCCGAGCACGGCGTAACCCCCCCCACCCCCACGCTCAAACACAAAATCTGGACTACCGTTAAAAGTTCTCCGGCTGTGAGCACAATCAGTTACGGCGGGGTAGCCATCCCCTCAGCCCCGGTTCTTTATGACTGGGATGATTACGAGGGGCTTAACACCTTCTTCACCGTCGGTAAAACCGTATTCGCCACCAGCACCGCCTGGGGCGATGATGGGAAGATAATTTATCCTGGAACCGGTTCAGGTGCTTTTGGAGGTGTACCTACTATTGAAGGTGATCACCTTATTCTGGTATGTGGTTGGGACGGCACACACAGCATGGACTGCAACGTTCTTGTGCTCGATATTACCGAGGAAGACGACAGCGAATTATTGTGGGACACGCGCCTCGAATCAACGGCGGCGGGGCAGCCCGTGCCGGTGGATATCGACGTCGATGCCGATTACGAGGTGTTCATGCTGTGCAACGGCGGGAATGAAGATTTTCATTTCGAAGGCCAGGTACTTGTCATCGATCATGCTTATGCGCTCAATATCCTCGACAATGACGGCGACCTGATTGCCACCGGCCCCATCGAGGACGCCCCTGTGTATTACGGCGCGGCGGCAATACTCGAAGACAGCGGAACGACTTACGCTTTCATGGTGCGCTCGGAAAGTAACTGGCTGACCCTTGAAGCATGGGATTTGGATAACCTGGATGAATATTCAGCACCTGAAGATATTGTGCTATATTCCACATCCTATATCTCATACGCTTCCCCGGTGATCAGTAAATCCGGTTCGACGTGGATAATTTATACTCCCACACATAACAAGTTATTCATCCATACTTGGAGCAGCGCTTATGGACTGAATGAAGTCAAAAATATTGATTACCCCACTAATCTCTATAATGCACAATTCGAACTTGCTTTGGGAGATATGAATGGTGATGGTATGGAGGATGTTGTTGTTGCACTCCATGGTGGTGTATACGCTTACACTGGGTACAGATCATCAACCGCTGATATGTTGCAACTTATCTGGAGCTATGGCGAATACCCCCAGGATTTCTACGCTTTTCCAACTCCCTTACTGATCGACTGCAATGGTGACCATTATCTTGACGTAATTACAACCGCGCGTGTGCCCATCAATGTGAATGATACCTACGACATAGTCGCCCTCGATGGCTCACCGTACAACAACCATAATCGGATTGACACCAGTGATAGGCTGATATGGCTCTACAATGCTGGATTCGGTAATTATTCGCATCTTAAATGTCCCGTGATTTCCGAGAAAATAAGCGGCAACTATCACTACCTTGAAGTAGGAGCTGTTTTTCTCGATGACTATAGAGCGGTAAATACGAAGTTCAAGTACCACGACGAAGAATACCAACCCACGCCCTGGTTGAAAGCCTACTACAGCCTCAACAACTGGAACAATACCCAGGAATCGCCGCCATATTAATAAGGAGGGATTGAAATGAGACTATCGATAGTATTTTTGCTTTTAGCTTTAACTGTGGGGTTAATTTCCTGCTCGTCCCAAAGCCCAGCAACACCTGATAGTATTGACCTGGTTGACAAGGATACAAGCTCGATTGAAAACACTGATAGATGGATCTGGGGGAATTGGACAATGCACATCCCCTCAGACCATTCAAGTATCGAAGTAGTGCCGGCACGTTCCGCGGACAGACACTATAATGCAAAAATGCTCCTCGAAAAGGCACCCTGCGACAATTGCTTATGGGTGAGCAAATTCCAGAATAACGGAGATGGGACGATTTCAATTGACGTTACGATCAGGCATCCCTATCCCACAAACGATTACTTTACAGGCTTCGATGTCAGGGGGATTGTTTACACATCAACGAGTTACACTATTATGCCACCTGATGATCCGGAGTTTTGGCACTATTTTCACATCCCTGCATTAGAAACTGGGGACCTTGAAGTTCTGAATCCTGACGGATACACACGTGCGTTTTCTCCTTTCATGGACAAATCAGAACCACCAATATTTCGCTATCAGGTTAATGGTGACCTCGGCGGCACCTTCGATGAAGACGACGAGCAGTTTCCCAGTGATAAGGAGCAATGGCCGTTTAAATGCTATTACTCATCCGAAACCCGACGTTACTTTGCTACGAATGCCGTGTTAACTCAAACCTATCATATTGCTTTGCCACCAGGTGATTGGGAGTTCGGTTACTCGGTTGATGCCTGCTGGGCTCCACCTACTACCGTGCCTGTGACCGATATAGAAACCGACTTTCCACCTCAAGCCAATACCCTATTGCACTACCGCGTTGATATGGACATCTCAGGGCCTTTGATCGGACTTGAACCGTCCACCGTTACCATTCGCCTATATCACCACCTGCCTGAGGTGTTGGAACTCTATAATGCAACAGACATTTACCTTTCTGTAAATTGCATTGATGGCGAAGAGTTTTTTAAGTTTCCCACTGGACCAACTGCAATTAACGATGAGTATGTTGAATTCACTTATGATCTGGTCAATCAAGCCCAAAGACCGCCGGGTGATTACCCTATACTTGCCGCTTGCACACTGAGCGATGATGCCTACCTGCACAGCTTGGAGCAATACTGGTATAAGAATGTTATTTGCGACCAAGTCCTCTGGGTAACCGTTGCGGATTGATTCGGTTTTATGCGTGCACTTGAGTTGAATATGACTTTTTTCGTGGCGGGGTTGATTGCACTCAACCGCATTAACCCCGCCGCGCAGGTTACCGATGGCGGATAGCCCCTGTAGTACACCTTTAAGTTGTAGCCCACCCTTCTGAAATCTCAACAGAGTACAACAAATCATAGATCATGAATCAAACCGGTAGCCCCGGGTTGGCTGCATCCCTTCTATATCAGATAGATTGCGGCCTACCCGGGGTAGGAGCCAATTTATTTCATGGATAAGGATAGCTTCAACCCCAGGCTATCAGAAATTTCCGTCAGGTAAAAGATCAAAGGACTCCTGAAAACGAAACCGAGATTCAAATCCACCCTTCGTAAAAGTGAATATCTCCTCCGGCACTTGTGACACGCAATCCTTTTTGATATATTCTGTCCGGGTAATACTGAAGAATGGTTGGTGGATAGTTTGGAAAAGAAAGAATTGCTACATGAAGGCAAGGCGAAACGGGTTTTCGCGACTGATGTAGAAGGGGTTCTTATCCAGGATTTCAAAGATGACGCCACCGCGTTTGATGGTGAGAAAAAAGGCACCATCATGAATAAGGGCGAAATCAACAACAACATGTCAGCCAAGCTGTTCCAGCTTCTGGAAAAGCATGGCATCCCGACTCACTTCATCGAGACGATCAATAAGAACGAGATGGCGATGCGTTCGCTTGATATGTTTATGATCGAGGCGATAATGCGGAACGTCGCCGCCGGAAGCCTTGTGAGAAATCTCGGCATGGAAAAGGGGATACGTTTCGACAGGCCGATATTCGAAATACACCTTAAGGACGATGACTTCCATGACCCGTTGATGAACAACGAGCATGTGATCGCAATGGGCCTGGCGACGTCCAATGAATTACAGGTAATAGAAGCGCGCTCGCGTCATATAAACACTATCCTGATCGATTTTTTCAACCGGATAGGAATAGACCTCATCGATTTTAAGATCGAGTTCGGACGCGGACAGGATGGCGTGATCTACGTAGCCGATGAGATCAGCCCCGATTCATGCCGGTACTGGGACAAGGAGACCGGCGAATCGGTGGACAAGGACAGGTTCCGATTTGATATGGGGAAGGTTGACGAAGCATATTCTGATATCTTCCAACGAGTGATGAAATCGAATTGAATCAAAGCGTATCCGACTTGCCAATCTATCCCCCTCTCCCGGGAAAACCGCGGGAAGCCTGCGGTATATTCGGGATTTACGGCCCCAAGTTCGACGTAACCCGCCTTACATATCTCGGCCTTTTCGCCCTCCAGCACAGGGGGCAGGAATCGGCGGGAATCGTGGCAAGCACCGGCGGTGAACTCGCATGCTACAAGGGCATGGGGCTCGTCAACCAGGTGTTCAGCCCGAAGGTTCTCGGAGCCCTGAAAGGCTGGGCCGCGTCGGGACATGTGCGTTATTCCACCACCGGCTCATCGGTGGAAGAGAACGCGCAGCCGATCTTCCTGAGTGAAGACGGTCTGGAGATCGCAGTAAGTCATAACGGAAACCTCATAAATCCTATAGACCTGGAAGCGCAGATTATCGAAGATGGCAAAGAACTAATGGGGTCAAATGACAGTGAATTAATTGCCCATCATATTCATCGTCTCGGCGTCGGGAAAAACTCCATCCTGCCCGCGGTGCATGAGGTGATGCCGAAATTGAAGGGCGCGTTCAGCCTTATTATTCAGACGCCGATGAAAATCGTGGGAGTCCGCGACAGGCTCGGTATCAGGCCGCTATGTGTAGGCAGATTAGACAACAATTACGTCCTTTCATCAGAAACATGCGGGCTTGATATCATCGGGGCTAAATTCGTGCGCGAAGTAAAACCCGGCGAGATAGTTGTTCTGGAACGGAATCAGTACCATGGCGAAATGTGGTCCGCGAAGCCTGGCAATGCATTATGCATTTTTGAATACATATACTTCGCGCGTCCTGACAGCTACCTCATGGGACGCTTAGTTCACACCTGCCGCCGTAAATTGGGCGCCAATCTCGGAAAAGAGGTCGGGGATAAAGGCGCGGATATTGTGGTGTCGGTTCCCGACAGCGGCACACCGCATGCAATAGGCCTTGCGAAAGAACTGGGGCTGCCTTTCCAGCAGGGCCTCATCAAGAACCGTTACATCGGCAGGACATTCATCCAACCTGATCAGGAAGAGCGGGATTTCAGCATAAGGGTGAAGCTTAACCCTCTTCGTGATGTCCTTCATGGGAAGAAAGTTCTCCTTGTTGACGACAGCATCGTGCGCGGGAGTACATCCTCGAAGATCGTCGACCTCGTTCGTAAAATCGGCGGCGCGAAGGAAGTCCACCTGATGATATGTTCCCCTGCGATCAAGCATCCGTGTTACTACGGCATCGACACGGCAACACGGGAAGAGCTGATGGCGGCGAATTTTTCACTGGATAAGATGACCGAGATGCTCGGGGCTGATTCGTTGAATTACCTGAGTCTCGACGGGATGCTCGACGCCACCGGGCTTTCGAGTGACACGGTCTGCATGGCCTGTTTCGACGGGAAATATCCGATTCCATACAAGTCACAGATGAGGATAAGATATCCCAAACTCGCCCTTGAGGAAACGAAAAAAAAGAATAAAGCTAAGAAGAGGAAGAAGAAAAAGGAAGATGATTGAATCGCCCCCCCCCATGCCCCCCCCCCACCCGGGGGGGGGGGGAAAAATGGGAAAAACGAAACACACCGTTATTTTTTACCAAAAGGGGTTTGGGGGTTATGGGGTTT
>CBDVBS010000258.1:0-5787 GCA_965372275.1 uncultured bacterium
GCTGATCAGCTCGTTTACGGAATGCACATACCTCGTAGGCACCGAGAGTGTTATTACACGTTTGGCTCCTCGTGTACGTTGAATAGCACCGGCATCGGTTCCGCCCCTCGGGAGGATCTCAAGCTGATGTTTGATCTTGTTCTTTTTCGCCAGTGCGCGGAATTCTTTCACGAGGCCGGGGTCGGATATCGAATGACTGTCCATGATCTTTATGGCGATTCCCTCACCTATCTTGCTGACGGTAGTGTGACCTTCGGAGCCGGGTGTATCGGCGGCGATTGTTACATCGAGGGCGATGCCGATATGCGGGTCGATACCATAACCGCTGACGTGCGCCCCGCGGCATCCGACCTCTTCCTGTACGCTTCCGACCGCGAATACATCGTGCATGGGGTTCTTAGCCTTGCGCAATGCTTCGACCATCAGGTAAATCCCCACGCGGTCGTCCATTGCCTTGCAGCTAAGGCAGTCGCCGATCTTCTCGAAGTCGCGGCGCCAGGTTATCCTGTCTCCGATCTCAACGAGCTTATCGACTTCCTTCTTGGGGAGGCCCAAATCAACATAGAAATCCTGAACCCTCAGTTCCTTCTTTCTCTCTTCGGGGCTCTGAATATGGATCGGTTTGCCGGAGACATTCAGCAGCCCCGGGAGTTTCTTTCTGCCCTTTGCCATTACATAGACCTTCTGTGCCATAAGTGTCCTGGGATCGAACCCGCCGAGGGGAAGGATTCGCAGGTAGCCCTTGTCATCCACGTGGTTCACGATGAACCCGATCTCATCCATGTGCCCCGCTAACATGATCTTTTTCCGTTTTGCCGCGGGCGCCTTGCCGCGCTTGTAGCCAATGACATTGCCCAGTTCATCTTCAGAAACCTTATCGCATATCTGCTTCAACTCGGCCTTGAGGATTTCCTTGACCTCATCTTCCTGCCCTGCCGTACCACAGGCTTCCGTGAGACGTTTCAACAACTTCATATTTCTATACCTCTTAGCTAAGAATCTCTAACATAATGAAAATGGTGTTTTGGGAATTTATTCCCGAAACCCTTAAAAAGTGTCAAGAACAGTTTCGGGAATAAATTCCCAAAACACCGATAACCGTAGGGTATTCTCATTGTGTTAGAGTCTCTAAATTAGGAAATAGTATTTTATCATAGAAATAAGTTTAATCTATCTCGTAACGGACATCCTGAGTACTTGATGTATCGCCGGACATGTCTTGGAAATAAGTCATTTTTATTTACTACAGGCATATTTTATGTTATAGTACCTCACTAAAGGTGTTATTATCGTACTCAAGGCAGGATTTGTGATAAAGTATGGCCGAAAATGCAGGAAGGGAGTGATGCAACATTAATCGTTTACGTGAATTCAGGGTAAAGAACGATTTATCCCAGATTGAGCTTTCGCGTTCCACGGGTGTTGCACAGGCTACGATATCAAACATCGAGTCGTGTAACAGGACCCCTTCATATCTCACCCGCCAGCGGCTTGCGAACGCGCTTGGCATTCCGGTTGAGGATATCTTTCCGAACGAGCAGGACCTGGGAAGCAAACGTTCACGGAAGAAGAAGACAAGAGGTTTGGGTAATCCGGCGGATATCATTGTTGTGAATTCCGCCCAGGCTCTCTCCACGAAACTCGCCAAGGATACCGAGAAGGATTTCACCCCGATGGTTGACGATTCAAAAGTCATCGGCTTTGTAACAGGCGGGTCGGGCGAGAGACTAAAATATTTCTCACTCAAGATGTTCAAGGGGGATGAGTTTGTCGGTTCATGCTGCACCGACTCGACGGGTAAGTTCGTCTTCACTAACCTGAAGCCGGGCAGGTACCAGTTGGCGACTAATGAAGGCAAACTCATGGACGTACGTTTGAAGTAGCGGTTTCAATTATATGAATCCATCCGGAAGGCATCGCCTTCCTTTATTTTCACGTTTACCAAACCAACCGGCATCTGGTAAACTTGCCTGTGTGAATGCTTTCTTTGATCTGAACCAATGGTTTCAAGCGGTCATAGTTACCGCTATATTTGCTGCCATCGGACTCGCGACACGTTCGGTCGGCATATCCGGATTCATCGGTGGATTTGTCATCGGCGTGCTGGTGTACGCATCTCTCGGACACCAGGGATTCCTGATCCTGTTGACATTCTTTATCATCGGTACCGCCTGCACACGGCTCGGCTACTCTACGAAGGCAGCAAGGGGGATTGCCCAGGAAGCGGGCGGCGCGAGAAGCGCCAAGCATACGGCGGCAAAAGGGCTCGTTGCCCTGATTGCGGCAATCGTGTATTTCTTCTTTCCTGAAACAAATTGGATTATCGTCGGATTCGTTTCGGCATTGGCCACGGCCGCTGCGGATACCGCATCCAGCGAGATCGGCCAGCTTTACGGACGCACACCGATTCTTATCACGTCATTCAAGGTTGTGGAACCCGGCACCGAAGGGGCGGTAAGTCTCGAAGGAACCTTCGCCGGAATTGTCGCCGGGGCGATCCTCGGAGCAATGGCATGGCTGTTCTGGCCGGGAATGGGTTTTGCGGTTTTCATCGCGGTAACCCTTGCTTCATTCATCGGGAATCTCATTGAGAGCGTGCTGGGAGCAACATTGGAGAACCTGCCCTGGGTGACAAACGAGCATATAAATTTCCTGAATACACTTATAGGAGCAATCATCGGGATATTATTATTCCTTGTTTTTACTTAAAGTGTTATGAGCTACGAACGGGAAAATGGGGACAGTCACCTATTTTTTTGGCTATAATTAATTATGGAGAAGTATATAGGGGAAAAATAGGTGACTGTCCCTATTTTCCATAAATCGGAATTGTTATGAGTTACGAACGCGCACATATGACAACGGACAAAGTCACTAAGAAGCAAAAACTCTACTTCCTGAATCCGCTATACATCATCCTTCTGAGCTGGATGCCGCTCACGGTCGGATTCGCATCGGGGGTTAAACTTCTGATCCCGCTACTGGTGACGATCCCTTCATTCCTGATAATGCGCCGGTGGATAATGGAGAAGCAGGTGCTTACGGCATATTACGAGATGCTCCTGAGCTGCCTGTGGATGAGCATAGCATTCATCCTGCTATCGTATTACTTTCCCGTCCATGCTGAGAATGTCATCATCAGGAGCACCGAGTATGTCGCCGATATGGACAAGTGGATCAGCACGGGCGGCGCGACGGAAGGCACACCGGCACTATTCATACCCGAGCATCTCAGGCATATCGGTATAATCATCGTCGCAAGTATTCTAACCGGCGGATTCGTAGCCCTCTTCTTCGGCGCGATACAGATGGGCTATATGAATTTCTACGTAGCCTGGCTTATCATCAATTGCGGCGGTGATCCATGGGCATACTATTTGGCATGGCCGATATGGAGCGTAGTTCGCGTCCTGGGCTTTGTGCTGCTCACGGTGGTTCTCGCGCAACCGATGCTCCTGATATTCAGGTGGAAGGATATCGACTTCAAGCTCCTGTTTAAACTTGTGACCGTGGGAATAATCCTTGAAGGGATTGACATCGGCCTTAAGACGGTCATCGGTCCGTATAACCAAGCTGCCCTGAATGCAGCAATGGAGTACGGCCCGGCGGTCGGAGGGTTTCTGATCAACTTGAGCTATATGATCCCCTGACGTTATGAATGACGAAAAGGATATCTGGGCTGAACGACTCAGGGACAGGGATTATGCAAAGATGGATCCTGACCCGTTCATCCACGAATGGATAAAGCGTGTGGCGAAAAAAGGCGCGCGCGCACCCGATATCGGCTGCGGATGGGGACGTCACCTTCGTGTTCTATGCATGGCCGGATATGATGCCGTAGGCCTCGATAAATCAATCGGTATGCTTGCCGCGGCTAATGAAAACATGCAACGATTAGGTTTCGAGCCGGAACTTCTCGAAGATAATGTCACCCATATGCCGTTTCCCGCTGAAAACTTCCAGCTTATTATCTGCACGCGCACGATTCATCATGGCGACCGGAGATTCATGGTGCAATCCCTCAAGGAAATTGAACGCGTACTTGCCACGGGTGGTTATCTGCTTGCATCGTTTCCATCCGTCAACGACTGGCGTTTCGGCGATGGCATCGCTGTTGAACCGGGGACGTTTATCCCCGACCTCAATCAGGAAGAGGGTGGGATACCGCATCACTACTCAAACGCGGATGAACTGCTTCGATGGCTCAGGAATTATGAGATCAAGGGATGGGAAGAAGTGCTCAAGCCCTATGAAAGGAAACTCACCGCCGAGGATATAGATGAATTGAGTCGGTTCGTGGAATCGCCGGTTTATGTCGGTCTCAGGATGGATGAAAGTAAATACGAGAAGAAACACTGGGCGACATACTTCGTAGCCGCGAAGAAGAAATCAGCCGATGAGTCTGCCCTGTAACGTACGCTGCAATCCCTTTGTTATTTCAACTTCCACAGATGTCCCGGGTTTGATCCCGGTATTCGGGATGATAACCATGTGTGATTCCCTGCTTACGGTACTCAGCATATTCGGATCCCTGTTGGTGGAACCGTAAACCACCACCGGGATTTTCATCCCGACGAGTGCCCGATGCTTCTCCAGGACGATCTCATTCTGAATATCGATAAGCTGCCGTAGCCGCTCACGCTTTCGTTCAAATCCCACAACGTCTTCCCAATCGTACGCGGCGGTGCCGGAGCGCGGGGAGTACTGGAATGTGAACATCTGGTCGAATTCAAGCTCTTGGGCGAGGTTGAGTGTGTTTTCGAATGCGCTCTCATCCTCTGTGGGGAAACCGACGATGATATCGGTCGAAATCCGGGGTTCGGGAATTCTTGTTCTTATACCTGCAATCAATCCCCGGTATTGCGTCGATGTGTAACCCCGGTTCATTGCCTTCAGCACCCCGTCATCACCCGATTGCACGGGTAGGTGGAAATGCCTGCTGATGTTCGGTGTTGCCGCGATTAGATCTATCAGCTCCGTGGTAACATCACGCGGGTGGCTCGTGAGGAACTTGATCCACTGATCGGGATATCTCCGGGCCACTTCACCCAGCAATGCCGCGAAACTGTCAGGGGTATCCGTTACATCCACGGGATTCCTGCCATATGCCATCACGTTCTGTCCGAGCAGCGTAATGACCTTGCATCCATCGGCTACAGCGTCGTCACACTGTTTGATGATCCCGGTAAGCGGCAGGCTCCTGACCTTGCCCCGTGCATAAGGCACGACACAGTACGAGCAGAACATCTCGCATCCCCGCATTACTGTGACGAAACGCTCGAATCGCTCCCTGTCGGCAATGCTTCCAGCGATCTCCCGGGACATAGGTGAAAGCCCGGGGATAACTTCCAGCACACGCTCTGCAAGAAGGTCCATTTCGGTTGCCGGGAGAATGAGTTTGATGACCGGAAATCGCCGCATAAGCTCTTTCCCGATAAGCGTGGCCGTACAGCCCACCAAGGCCACCTTCAGCTCCGGATTCCCTTCAGCGGCCACCTGGGCTGCACCGAGGTAGCTCACAAGCTTGTCCTCGGCCTTCGCGCGCACGGAGCAGGTATTCACGAGAAGCAGGTCTGAGTCATACTCGCCTTTGATGCAAGTCATGCCAAGCGTTTCCAGCACTAACCGGTATTCTCGTGAATCGGCCACATTCATCTGGCAGCCGAATGTCTTTATGTGATACTTCAGGCCAATCATCCTTTAGAAAGTCTAATTGAATCGGGTGCCGCACACTTCAGTGTGCGCCAATCCCTAAGTTAAGCCACTCATCGCACACTGAAGTGTGCG
>CBDVBS010000259.1:0-5780 GCA_965372275.1 uncultured bacterium
CCGCTGCCAGAGCAGTGTTGAAAGCTTAAAAATGCGCCATTGGGGGCCGTCCCTATTTAATTTACATCGGCAATCCGAGCTGCTCGATTCGAATGTAATGTATCCATATCTGATGGCCCAAGACCGCCGAGAGGATTCCGATTATTCCGCCCACTATGACTTCCAGGTATGTATGCCCCAGCAATTCCCTCATCCTGGTCCATTTATCCTTAGGTATCCTGCCCCTTTTGGTCAGCTCATCAAGCAGGATATTGATCGCCTCTGCGTGCTTGCCGGCTTCCTGCCTCAGGTTGGTCGCATCGTACATGACGATCAGCGCAAGCAGCATGCTGGTTCCGAAATACGGATGATTAAGCCCGTAGAGTATCCCTATGCAGGTCGTAAAAGCTAAAACCGGTGCGGTATGCGTGCTCGGCATGCCCCCCGTACCTAACATTCGCACCAGCACGAGCTTTCGATCGGATATGAGTGTGATAAGGAGTTTGGTAATCGCGGCAACCCACCAACTGAATGCGGCCACCATCAATGGTTCATTCGATACAAATGCCTGCCAGCTTACTTCAGGTCCGTTCACTATATCTCCTCATTCGAAATCAGCCAACTCTCCCAAATCATCTACGGCCTTAACCCTGTCCTCGGCATCATCCAGGAGCTTACCACAGCGTGCTCCCAATAACCTCGCCTCATCGTGCAGTTTCAGTGAACCCTCGAGGTCAACTTCCTCCGATTCGAGCTTCTCCACGATCGACTCCAACCGCGCCAATGCATCCTCGAACTTCAGTCCGCTGATTTCCTTCTTGACTTTATCGACATCTTTGCCTTTTGCCATAATAACCTTCCTCCTCAGTCATCCAGCGGGAATAAAAAGCCCACATCCTATTTAGATTCCTTAACCTCTGTTTTTACTTCGCCTTTTCCAAATTTTACCGACATTTCATCGCCCGGTTTTACCTGCCTTGAATCGGTGAGCACTTGTCCATCGGGACCATACGCGATCGAATATCCCCTCGCAAGCACCGCTTTCGGATCGAGAGCCGCGAGACGTGCTATCGCGGCATTCATCTCCGCTCTCATACCGGATATATTCGCCGATGCCGCCCTTGCGACCCGTACGACGACCTCGTCCAATCGCTGTCTTGCATCCGCAATACGGTCGAGAGGCCTGAAGACATTAAGCCTCGCGGCGTACGTGGCAAGTTCCTGTCGTCTCATGGATACATCGCGGGCGATCGAGCCGGTGATATCACCGAGCAGTTCGTTCACCTGCTCATGCAGTGCATCCCGGTCAGGCAACACCATCTGGGCGGCCCCGGTCGGCGTGGGGGCGCGGAAATCGGCCACGAAATCGGCGATGGTGAAATCGGTTTCATGTCCCACTGCGTTTACCGTGGGTTTATTGCAATCGGCAATACGCCGCACGAGCTTCTCATCATTGAAGCAGTTCAAATCCTCGAAGCTTCCCCCGCCACGGGCGATGATTATCATATCGATATCATCCAGTTTCTCAAGCCGATCGATGGCGGCGATTATCGACTTCGGCGCGGTATCTCCCTGAACGAGCGCCGGGGAGATAGCAACACGGACGTGAGGCGAACGGTCTGCGGACACGCGCAGGAAATCATGTACCGCCGCGCCCTTTGGGCTGGTCACCACACCGACATAACGCGGAAATTCGGGCAGTGTTTTTTTTCGCTCTTCTGCGAACAACCCTTCGGCTTCGAGTGTCTTCTTCAGTTTCTCGAACGCTAAATAAAGCTCGCCCTTTCCGGCAAGCACGAGGTCATCGACGTAGAGCTGGTACGATCCCCCGGCTTCGTACAGGCCGATACGTCCCGACGCATGAGCCACTTCACCCTCTTTAGGTTGATCGGTGAGACGTTGAGCGGATGAACGGAACGATACGCATTTCAGATATGATTTTTCATCCTTCAACCCGAAATAGATATGTCCCGCGGCGGAGCGCGATAAGTTGGTGATTTCACCGCGTACGGTGATCGATGCCAATGCCCCGTCACGTGTAAGCAGCCCCTTGATATGCGAGGTCACCTGGGAGACATCCCATATTTCCGGAAACGCAACTTCGCCGGTATCTTCATCTATTTCATAGCTCGCGTTCAATCAATAATCACAGCACAGGTTATATCACGTTGTGATGAAAATGAAAATGCACCATTGAACGGTGCATCGTGGTTTTCTTGATAAAAATAATCCCATCAATTACTTCGCAACAAGAATCAGGGCTTGGATGATTCCGTTGATGTACGTGGTCGCCTTATCCCAGTTGGGGCGATCAACTTCCGGAACGATGATCAGGTCACCGTCCATCACCGAAATGTCAATTTCCGTTTCGATTTCCTCGTTCATAACGATTGGCCTCAGATTGACAATTCGCGAGCCGTTTTCATTCAGTATAAGAATACGTTTGACATCACATCGTGAGCTGAACCCGCCGACTGTGGCGATGACATCGAGAAGAGTATCTCCCGGCTGAAGATAAACCTTTCCGGGGCCCTGGATTCTGCCGATGATCTTGACGCTCGATACATAAGCCTTTGTGACAATCACATTCACCACGGGATTTACAAGGTACATCTCAAGGACTGCTCGGCATTCTTCCTCCACTTCGGTAAGGGGCATTCCCTCGACGACAAGCCTTCCGACAAGCGGAAGCGTGATCGAACCGTCTTCGAGCACTTCGATCGTTATATTCAGATCAGCCTCATTCCAGACGACGAACCTGAGCTGGTCGCCGACATGGAGACGGTACACGGGTGCAGCGTCATCTGCTGCCGCAACCGAGGTCAGAATGAAGATCGCCAATATTATCATTACCCAACGCATACAATCACCCCGCATGGGTATCATAATACACCAAAACCCACGTGAATAGAGCCTATGTAACTTTCTCGACAAGCAGGCCCTAATCTTGAAGAAAACGGGGACGGTCCTCCCATGGCGCAAAAATCAGGCCCGTCCCCATTAAAAATTCTTTAAAGGATCAGCATGGCATCCCCGAAGGAATAGAAACGGTAGCCCTCACGGATGGCTTCCTCGTAGCACCGGAGCAGTTCGTCACGCCCCATGAACGCCGCGACGAGCATCAGCAGGCTCGTTCCGGGAAGATGGAAATTCGTGATCATCTTATCGACAACCCTGAATTCAAATCCCGGTTGAATGAAAAGGTCGATCGTGCCGCGCATCGCACACAACTCCCCATGAACAGCAGCGCTGCCTTCGAGAGATCGAACCGATGTCGTTCCAACCGCGAATACGCGCCCCCCCGCATGCTTAGCGCGCGCAATCGTATCCACGCATCCCTTATCGATCTCGACATCCTCGGGATGCAAGCTGCCATGCTCGACATCCGCATCGGTGACCTTGCTGAATGTCGCCCATCCAACCTCAAGGTCCAGCTTGGCGATATGCACTCCCATACCGGCGATTTCATCAAGCAATTCATCCGTAAAATGCAGGCCCGCCGTCGGTGCCGCAACACTCCCCGGCTTCTCGGCATAGACAGTCTGATATCGCTCCGGCTCATTCAATTCCCGGGTGATATACGGTGGAAGTGGAACTTCACCCACCGTTTCGATTGCATCAAAAAGATCGACATCCAATGGCGGGGTGAATTCAAATATATCTTCGCCCTGTGTATCCGAACGCTCAACAAGCCTTCCGACAAGCCCGCCGGGGAATTCCATATCCTTCCCGACGCGCGCCCTGCGTTTGGGCTTCAGGAGCACTTCAAAACGGTTGTCTCCCGTATGCCGGAGGATGAATACTTCGATCTTCCCGCCGGTATCGACCTTCGTGCCATGCAACCGTGCGGAGATAACCCGCGATTTATTCAGCACGATGCAGTCATTCGGCTGAAGATACGATTTGATATCGGAGAAATGCCGGTGGGTGATGCTTCCATCGGAACGGTTAAAAACCAGCAGGCGTGACGATGCCCGGTCCTTGAGTGGTTCCTGGGCAATCAATTCCCTCGGTAGCTCATAATGCCATGAGTCATAATCCATTAACCGGCTATCTTAATATAAATGCAGTAAAAAACCCACGAAATGGGATTCGTGGGTTACGTATTATCCGGCTGTCTTAATATATAAGTAATGAAAACGCTCACATATGATTATCAGTAACTGAGGACACAGGGGATTTATCCGGGTGCCACGCCCACTTCGAGTCTTCGAGAATGGGCGTGCTATCCATGCCTTTCATTTAACTTCCTGGTGCCACGGACAAGCGAATCTTCGAGCTTGCCCGTGCCCTGAGTGTCCACTCCCTTCCACCTCGTGTAATACGGGACAGGCCTCAGTAGTGCAGGCGTTGGGCAACAGGTATGATGCGCTGTTCGGAAGTTACGGTCTCCATTTCTAAAGGCCCGTCCCTGTTCTTCAAAAAACCCACGAAATGGGATTCGTGGGTTACATATATCTAAACCTTGCTACCAGGATCGTAGCTTCCGGGTGCCACTGACAAGCGTTAAATACACGTTAAAATCCCAATCAGGCTCAGAAGCTTGTCAGTGTTTTATGATGTCCGCTCCCTGACGGTCGCGGCTCGGATAATTCGATGTGGCGCTACAACAATTACACTAATTTACTTCGCCAAAAGTACCGGCAGTTCGCAATCGGTCAGTATCTTCTCCGCCGTTGTGCCGAACACGAGCTGATGTATCGTCCTGTGACCGAATGCGCCCATGAGTATCAACCCGCATTTGAACTCCTTCGCCTTGGCTGTAATCTGCTCGGACGGATCTCCCTCGGCAAGGTGGTACTGCACTTTCAATCCGTGGGCATCAAGGTACGACCGGGCTTCCTCCATGGTCATCTCACCGGCCCGCTGGGCTTCACTTACGGTAACGAGGTGGAATTCGTACCCGCCTTGACCGCCGAGATCTGCCGCTGTTCGCAGCGCCTTTGCCGCTTCGGGAGAACCGTCGTAGGCGATGAGTATCCTGCTGACGGGATGGAACTTCTCCACAACAAGCACCGGGCGCGGGCAGTGACGTACCACGTTGAGCACTTCCTTGCCGGGGCCTTTCTTGTCAGTATCACCCTTTCCCCATTCACCAAGGAAAAGGCAGTCGTGCGACTTGGCCGCGCGTGACAGAACATCACCTGGCAACCCCATCGTCTGGATGGGCGTCCATTCGACACCGGCTTCCCTGGCAATCGTCCCCGCCTCCTCCAGCGCCTGCAGGCCGTTCTTGACGAGTTTGTTCTGGAGTTCGTTGTAGTATTCGAGCGGCTTGATGTCGATCGGGGCGTACGGGATGCCCGGCGTAACCATCGACAGGGTCACCTGTTCCTGGTCAACCACGTTCATACCGGTCAACGCGCCGCCGAAACGTCCGGCAATTTCAATCGCGATACGCAACGCGGCCCTGGATGTATCGCCCCCATCAATCCCAACAAGGTATCTTTTCCATGCGCACATCAGAATGCTCCTCCTTCTTCGGGTGCGATTGATTATAGCAGGTATGGCGGGGCAAAAAAATGGGAATACTCTACGTAGCCGTAAATGTGTGGGCGGGGGTGGATGGGGTGATGTCGATGTAACGGGTATCGTGGGTCTCTGACCGACTCCGGGTGGCACGCCCACGGACGTCTTCGGCCTTGGGCGTGTCTTTCTTATAACCACATCCGTGTGCCACCGCTACTCGGCTTTCTTGAGCTGATAGCGGTGCTGAGAAAACACCGCTTTCCTCGAAGACTCGGAGAAGCGGTGGCACACGGAAAAGTCACTGACAGGCTTTGAAACATAATTGGGTAACG
>CBDVBS010000260.1:0-5779 GCA_965372275.1 uncultured bacterium
TTATCCGCTGAAATTCCCACTTTCCCGACAGCCTGTGAAAGGTGCGGTACCCAATTATTTGAATATTTGTCTGGCGGAATTAGTCTCAAACCTCGACTCAGCTCAGTATTTAATAAGGCTTAATACATCGTAGTCAGACAATTTGCTGATCCCATTGAGGAATGTCAGTTCAACTAAGAACCCGAAACCGATGATCTCTCCGCCGCATTGTTCCACGAGATGCGCCGTTGCTTCAGCGGTACCACCGGTTGCGAGTAGATCGTCGATGATAATTACTTTCTCGGCTTCGCATACGCCGTCGGTATGTATCTCAATGGTGTCGGTACCATACTCCAACTTGTATTCTTCCCGATGCGTTGTGAAGGGCAGCTTGCCCGGTTTACGTACCGGAACAAAACCCGCGCCAAGCCGTAGCGACAAAGGTCCGCCGAAGATGAAGCCGCGTGATTCGATGGCGATGACCTTGGATACGTTCTTGTCCTTGTAATATTCATGGAAGCGGTTTATCACTTCGTCAAACGCCTCGGTGTTCATCAGGAGCGGTGTGATGTCCTTGAATATTATTCCCTTTTTCGGGAAATCCGGGATATCCCTGATGTGTTCGGTCAGGTCCAATGCAAGCCTCCTGTTATGCGAAATCGCTTATTTCGTAGTTGATTATCGGGTCCGGGTTGTCCTTCATGATCTTATTCAGGATTTCCACGAAATCCTTGCAGGCATCAACGATGGCTCCGTATTTTTCCTTGTCGAACTCGGCGTCTTCCGACATTGATTCGTCACGGTACTTGCGTATCTTTGACAGGTAGTCGGCATACTTGCGGTTGATTATTTGCTTTCCGACAAGTTCCTTGCGGAAGATGCTCGCGACCTGCCTGTGATTGCTTGTCTCGGCGCCCAGATGATTTACCGTAGCCTTGGCGGCCATGAACATAATGGAGTAAGCATCGCTGACAATCTTGTCAAATTCCTCGTTGTTAAGAGCTTCTTCCATACCCCTTGTCCTTATACGGGCACTTCGCATAAGCCTTTCAATTTCTTCCTTCTCCGCCATGGGTCACCTCCATGCATTATTAAATTGATATGGGAAAGAGGATTCAATATATTAGATAAAACGAATATCTTTCAGCCGAAGCCTGACATCTCTGTTACCGCGAAAATCATTTATTTCGGGGATGGCGGCAATATCCGCCTTCTCCGTAATTCTTGATGTTAAAGCCCCGTCCCTGTTGAGTCCGAAACCCACCGCGTTGATAGATGCACTATTATCCTGGAGCCTGAGCCGCACATGGGTTCCATCTCCCATTGTATCACATCGGGTTATGCCGACACCCTTGAAAAGGAACGTCGGTGCTTCGTTTCCCCGTCCCCACGGGCCGGTCAGGGCCAGCTCCTTGACTTCGGCTTCCCCTATATCCCCGATGTTCAATTCACCGTCGAGGTTCAGGACGGGGATGAAATTTTCATCGTCGACGCGGATATCGTTTTCCGATGCAAGGTCTTTCACGAATTCACTGAAGTCATCGGCGTGCAGTTTGAAGCCGACCGCGGCGCTGTGTCCGCCATAGCCTGATAGCTTCCGCTCGGCGGCTTTCAATGCATCGAACAGATTGAATACGCCGGATGTCCGGCCCGAGCCTTTCAACATGCCATCGGCGGTATTCGTGGCGACCAATGCGGGCCTGCGGAAGGCATCGGTGAGATTGGCCGCGATGAGTCCGATAACCCCCTCGTGCCACTCCGGACTGTGGAGTGTGATGATTGGACCGTGACACTCACCTGCCTCCACGCGTGAGGCAGCCTGTTTGAATCCCCTTGAAGCGAGTTGCTTTCGTTTCTTGTTGAGAGAATCCAGTGTATGCGCGAGTTCCGATATTTTACTTTGCTCTTTGGCGGAAATAAGCGCGGCGGCTAATTTGGGCGAATCGATACGCCCC
Organism: uncultured bacterium; assembly: GCA_965372275.1. Lineage (GTDB taxonomy): Bacteria > JAJVIF01 > JAJVIF01 > JAPKYR01 > CAZSPL01 > CBDVBS01. The sequence continues at coordinate 1,935 of CBDVBS010000260.1, forward strand.
GCCGCGTTCAGCCTCGGACCGAGTATGAAGCCGAAAGTGAATACCGACATTTCACCCGGGTCCTGCCCGGCGCAACGCGCCAATTCAAGCAGGCCGGGTGGGGCGTCCTCGGCGAAGGTGGCAAGTCCTCGCGAGACGATGTAGCGGTTTTCGCCGTCGATCGGGCATACGTCCACAACGGTTGCCAACGCGAGGAGCGACAGGTTCTTCCGGAGGAATTCTTCCCCGTCACGTCCGCAAGCTTCGTACACTCCGGCAACGAGCTTGGCTCCCACCATTGCACCGGCCAGTTCCCTGTAGGGATATTCACTATTTGGCAGCTTGGGATCGACAAGCGCATACGCCCTGGGAAGCTGCTCCGGCGGTTGATGATGGTCGCTTATGATGAAATCGATCCCTGCATTTGCCAGGTAATCCGCTTCAATCCTGTTGGAAATTCCGCAGTCAACCGAAAGCACGATATTCACGCCGTCATCGACGGCTCGCTTCAGTACCTCCAGGTTCAGGCCGTAGCCATGGGCTTTCCTTTCGGGAAGGAACAGCTTGCAGTTCGCGCCGATATTCTTGAGACCCTCATAGACGATGAGTCCGCCCACAACACCATCGACATCGTAATCGGCATATACAAGTATCTTTTCCTTCTGCTTAATTGCTTTCGAAAGACGCTCGGATGCCTTCTCAATATCCGGAAGCAAGTTGAACGGATGCATCCCGCCCGACGAGGGATCCAAGAATGCCGGAACATTTTCAGGATGAATACCGCGGGAGGAGAGCAGGGATGCCAACGGTTTACGGATGTCCTTGTATTCGTACGAGCCGGTGGGTTTGATCTCCCAGCGGTATTTAGGGAATGGATTTAAATTGCCACTAAACGTAAGCAGCCTCCTCTGGTGGTTTGAATGTAAGCAATATGATTATTAACGGAAAAAACACAACTATCAAGTAATAGATTATCGCACATATAAGCAGGAACAGGATCGCTGTCCGCACCTGGTCGGGGGAAAATTGAGTCTCTCCGACCTTGATCCCCTTGTTGTGGAAATACCCGCGTATGAGAATCGATGAGATCAGGATTATCGCCAATACCTTGAATGAAATGAAATATAAGGGTCCCTTGGCAAGCACGTGGTTAACCAATTGGTTGGCTTCAGACGCAAGATTGCCGCTGTACTTCAGCGCCATGGTCTGCCAGACGTCGGCGGCGTTAAGTATCCACAGCAATCCTAAGTATATGAAAAAATTCCGCGGGCTGGGTCTTGCCAAGAAGCAATATGCCCGGTGGAACATGTCCGCAGGTGACGGCATATTCTCCCCCGCTTGTAGTAGTTTATCCGACCGGTACCTGGATGTATTCCACGTAGACCTCTTCGTTACTCAGGAACACCAGTGCTCCGAGGATGGCATCAGTAAGGCTCAACTGGTAGATGCCGTCAACGGGAACCGGTTTCCATGCCGGGTCGTATCGAGTGTAGAAGCCGTTGTACACCTTGTCGAATACATGATCCTCGATTCCGATGCTTACGGATCTGACAAAATTTTCAAACTTCATGTCATACTTCATGTAGCGATAGAGCGCGGAATACAGCAGGAGGTTGGAATCGACGCGTTTATCTTCTTCCTTGAATGCCGAGCCTTTTTCAAGGTACTTCGAATAGAAAAGCATATTCTCCGAGTCGATGAGATCGGATTGACCCGATGCGATATACATGATGATATCGTCAACCATATCAAGGATATCCTCATCCCCCGTGACGTCGTAGTAGTCCATCATCCTGTGCAAACTGATACCGAGCTCACTTGTCCGGAACTGCTCGATGGCCTGTTGTCCCCCATCATCCGGCCTGTTGTAGGACGCCTGGAGGTAGAACATTTTGTAGTTGTCGTTGTAGCAGGCTTTGATAACGCCATCGTAAAGTGTCTTTGCCGCCTGGATAAGCAGCGGGTTTCCGCGATCGGCGTAATACTGAAGGATGATAACCGAATTCAGGAATCCCGGTGAGTAAGTGCGGGGCAATCGTTTCTGCTCCATGAGGGAACGCAATTCCGCGGTCGTTCTCATTCCCCCTATTTGATCGATATAGTCGGCATAATCGAGGTATCGCGCCTCGCCGGTCAATTTGTGCATCTCGACCAGGTCGAAAAATGTCCCTATCTCGTAATGAACACTCGGTGGATGAGTATCGAATATTCTCCTGACGAGATCGTTCATCCTGCTGTAATCCTCATCGAAGATGATGATACTCGGATGAAGTTTCAAGTACTTGGTCAGGGCGAGCAGGTATTTCACATGTTTGCCTAAGTGAGAGACCTGGAAGTTGGAATCTCCCCTGTCGCCGATCTTGATATAGCCGGTTTCCCTGTCAACGAATTCGACGGATTCCGTCAGCATCCGGTCCTCTTCGATGAAATAGAAATTGTGCAGCAGGGCGAGAAGGTTGTCGGCTTTCCGGCTCGAAAATCCTGTTTCAATCGGCTTGAGCGAGTTCTCGGGGGGCGGTTCGAATCCCAGGTCCTCGAGTTGTTCGACCGGAGTGACGCCCGGGGTGATCCCCTGGCGCGCTTCATCCATATCCTTATTGTCCCATTCCGCGAACGATGCCGGCTTGATGGGGGCATCCCGCCCGGATCCTGCAATAGCCATGGTTATCAGTGTGGTGACAAGCAGGATGACTACGGCGAAAAATACAGCTTCTATGCCTTGTACGATATTGATACGCACGGGTTTCCTCCACGTATCTTGCTAAAAATAAATACAATAACCCCTGGCTCGAATTCCAAGGTTAGTCGATATTGAATTCTGCTGATGGAATTTTACTCAAACGGCACCCGCAATGCAACATTGCATCCCGCGGGAACAATTAATCGACTACTCCTTGAAAAGATCAACTTTCTTCATGCCACGGAAATATGTCGATTCCTTGGTGCATGTAAGGCTGTATTTTTCCATGCAGAACTCGCCGATGTCCTCGAGGACGGTCACGGGGTAGCCATGAGATTCTATCTCAAGGATGGTTTCCCGCTTGTGCGTGAAGCTGGCTTCGTCGATGTAGGTGAGGTGATCGAGGCTGAGATGCAGATGCTGTTCGCCTTCGCCGAGCTGGATTTCCTCCGAGAGCGATTCCACCGTGATGATCGGTTTAACCGGCTCACCGGCGAGCGCAATGCCGAGTTCCGAGAAGAATTCGCGGATTCGGTCCCAGTGCCAGCCTTCGAGGTTCAGTTTGCGCTCGTGACGTACGAGGGCAAGCTTGAGGTTTTCCGACCTCTTGTCGGGAGTCTTGAGGGTCATGCGGCCTTCGCTCTGTGTTTTCGTGATGAATCGTCGTTCGCGTATTCTCAGGCTCGTGTCACTTTTCAGGAATGTAAGGTTATCGGTATCGAAGTAGCGATCGATTGTCCTGACGGGACGCAGGTGATCGGTCTTCATCGTGAGGCTGAATGACCGCGCGACTTCATTCACCAAACGCCTGTAATAAAAATCCTCATGAAGAATAAATTTTATTTCCGCTTCGAGCATAGCTCCTCCATAAAATCATTAAAATCAAAATTTTGGAATCGGTAGTATAACAGAATGCAATCTGGATGCAAGGGTTATATTAGAATTAACCGTTTCCTAATAACTGTCCCCAATCGTACTTGTTTAAGGGGTTTTGTGTTTCGGGAATTTATTCCCGAAACCATGCAAGTAACATCCTGAACCGTTTCGGGAATAAATTCCCGAAACACCATTGTAAGTATATTAGACCAAGTCTGCATAAGAAAAACTAATTGAATCGGGTGCCGCACACTTAACAGGCTGTCGGGGAAGTGGGTTTCATGGTTTTTGTACATGAATAACTCAGCCG
>CBDVBS010000261.1:0-5719 GCA_965372275.1 uncultured bacterium
ATGCAGATTAACATAATCAATAATGCCATAAAGAAATCCCCGGACGAACCGGGGGATTATTAGATAGCACTTTATTTTGCAGGAAATGATTCAGATGTCTACATACCATAAGGCGGCCAGAAGATACGTTCATCATGGAACACGCCGAATATCTCCATGAAGTAGGGGTTGTAATCGTTGGATGTAATTATACGCTCTCCTATGAAACCCACGACCGACAGTGGAGCGTTGGGATCGCCGATCACCGAAAGCTGTGCGATTAAACCCTCGCCCTCATAAACCAGGATCGTCAGTTCCTTCACACCACCGCCGCGTTCTATCAGGTTCCACTGCTCCATAATCTCAAAATACATTTCGTGCGTGATGCTGTGACCATCCTGGTACTGGTCAAGCGGGCTACCCAGGCCCTCCAGGAGAGTGTAATGGTGTGACCAGGCATCCCGGGTGGTCAGGTCGAAGATGTATTCTATATCATCAACCCTGGTTAAATAAGCCTGCCTGTAAATCGGATTACCGATTAACAAAGCGGCATCAATCGCCTCATCCTTGAATATTGAAATATATGTATCCCAATCGTGTACTTTGAAGCCGTCCGAGTAAGCATTCTCAGCGAGGTTGAAGAATGGAACCATCAATGCAATATCGGCACCCGTCCGTCACCGGAAGCGGCTAAAACCTCGAACAGGGCGGAACCTAAGGCAGTCATTCTGTTGCCGTATTCCATCGAGTCTGCATTCAGATCATCCAGCAGATCAGGGAATAACACCGGCACATCAAGAATATTCATCTTAACCGTCGTATGCCCTGTGCTGTCGATTCCCCACAATGTGAGAAGTTTTCTTCCTGAACTTAAACGTGCCCAATCATCAAGGTCAATCCGAAAATCACCAGTTTCGAAATTCACATAATTGTATTCATTGAAGCCAAATTGATCTATGCCGTAACAGTGAGAGCCTTTTAGAAATTCATCCGGCAAATATGGCCCTTCCGTAACCGTTCGAAATAACCATTCTCTCAGCCAGGACATCCATACCTGGACCTTTGGGTTCGCGAACAGGATTTGCTCGAGTTCAATATATGTTGGTGGCGGGCCTGTAAACTCCGGTAAAGGCGGGTCAATCAATCCCGTGGGGAAAATGTATAAAGCCAGGGTAACGTCGGTGAAGTACCCCGCCGGACACTGCAGATTGCCCGTAATCACAAGCCGCCCTTCATCGGTGAGTTCGGTGTAGGGGGTTGGCCAATCAATTGAGTTGAATACGGGTGGGGGTTGCTTCCCAACACTCTCAATCCCTTTTGTGACAGGATTTTGCTCCTTACTACAGCTACCGGATAACAGCAACAATGTTATCACGATAAAGAAAGAAGATACCTTTCTCATTTTGGCCTCCCTGAACCCTTCAATAACAACGAAATAAGAAATCTTTCCCCTAACTGTAATTTAACCTATTATCTCATTTTTAACAAGGGGTATATCCATGAGTAAATACAGCATCGCAAAGATTATATCTGCCACCTTGACTCACATACCCGCTCACCGTAAGATGCGAAATGTTATGGTTGATGGTGATTCTGAAAACCGGGAACCCGAACATGTCCACCTTATTAAGGCTTGTGTGAACTGCAGGCATCTTCAAGTCCTTGAGGAGGGAGAAGAAATTGCCGGGCTTGGCGATACAGCATTCCTCCGCACGCGATGCCGTATCCTTGATAAAACATTCACCGACCATTATGCTTTTCCCACCGGTGAGGACAAACTGGTTATTGACGAAAAACCGGGTGAATGCCCTTTCTGGGAACCATGGGATGAAGATGTGAAAGAAGGGAGATTAACCGTGAGTGATAATGTACTTGAAAAAATCAGGATCGATGCCGAGGAATTCATCGCCGAATTGATGAAGGAATATTACATGCACATGTCCGGGCAGAAGGATTCCCTCGACATAGGACCGATATTCGAGAAATACAAACATCTCTTCAGCCTTGAATTGGCGGGGGAGACGAAAGCGCTGATGGAAGGCCTCTCCGGGCTTGAATTAACCGGGGCGAGGAACCTTCATTCATTCATGATAGGTGAGTATATCTCCAACGCCGGCAAGGAAATCACCCAGGAATTGATGAACCATCAATCGACACTGTTCATCGATGCCGATGGCGATAAGCTCAACTACCATGCCATCATCCCCAAAATCCGTAACGAAACCGACCGCGATAAGCGAAAGAATATGTTCGACCAATGGATGAAACTTGAAACAACCGAGCTAAATCCGAGACGCCTTAAGAGATGGGATGTTGAATTCGATATCATCAGGTCACAGGGATACAACGGGTATGTTCCATTCGTCCAGTTTTTGATTGGGTTAAACTATAAAGATCTACAAAAAAAGTTCCAGCGGTTCCTCGATGAAACACGCGATATATATGCCGAATCGGTCGACATGATCGCGAAGGATATCGTCGGCATCCCGTTGGATGAATGCACCGCGTATGATAAGGACTTCATGTTTCGCGGCGAGAAGTATGACAAGTATTACACCAAGGACGGTCTCATTCCCGCCGCAAAGGGAACCCTCAAAGACCTCGGGCTGAATGTTGATGAAGTCGATGCGATAATCCTCGATGTCGAGGAGCGCGAGAAGAAACGTCCACGGGCATTCTGCGCGCCGGTGCGTATCGGGAAGGAAGTCTATGTCGTCACGCGTCCGATGGGCGGCAGGCAGGATTACGGCGCACTCATGCACGAACTCGGACACGCCTATCATTTCGCGTTCACCGACACGAGCCTGCCCATTGAGCTGCGATACTTCGGCGACAGGGCCATCAGCGAGGGATTCGCGTTTTTGTTCAATTACCTCTACGACGACAAGAACTGGCTCATCGAATATCTCGGCGTACCGAAGGATGAAGCCGCTGACGTAGTACGGTTCGGCGCGGCGACCAAGCTGTTCATGCTGCGGCGGTACATCGCCAAAATGAAATATGAACTGAAGTTGTTCGCCGACTGGGATATCGAAACAAGGGCGGACGAGTATGCCGATACATTGACAGAAGACCTTATCATCAAACATTATCCCGAGGCATATCTATATGACCTCGATGCCGGATTCTACTCCGCTGACTACCTTCGCGCGTGGTTCTGGGAAGTACAGTTGCGTTATTACCTCAAGGAGAACTTCGGACCTAAGTGGTTCAGTAATCCCGATTGCGTCCCAACCCTTATGGAGCTATGGGGATGGGGCGAGCAGTTCTCTCCTGAGGAAATGGCAACTAAACTCGGCATGGACGGTCTCAGTATCGACCCTATGATTGATGAATTAAAATCGCAATTGGGATAATCAGATTCGTGGCCGCTTACGGTTCCGGGTGTCACGCCCACACGCGTCTTCGCGTTTGGGCGTGTAATGCAAGGTCACAAAGACACGCCCAAGGCCGAAGACGTCCGTGGGCGTGCCACCCGGAGAGGAATAGAATTACAGGATAATTAGTCACAAAGTTTGGGATATATGGGATGCAATTTCTGACAATTAATTCCAGCTCGGATCGAAGCCCTCTTCCGCGAGGAGCTTGGCCACAGTGAGATCTATCGTCTGTCTCGCGCGGAGCTTGTTGTATTCATCCTCGATCGTACCCGCCACCTCTTCCGCTTTATCCATGTCAATATTCACCAATGCCTTCACGCAAAGCAGTAATGCCCATCCGCGTTTGTAGTATTCACCGATGCTGTTTGCCGCACTCACGGACACATCCGGATCGGTCTCGGAATTGCGCTCGACGAATGCGAATAGCCCCTCGTCGCGTTTTTCATCATCCACAAGTTGGAGCATTTTCTGAAGTTCCTCGTTCTGATCAGGCATCGTATCACCTTGCATGAATACACTAAAAATTTCTTTACGCTCGGCAGTCCTTGCCCCGCAAAGACGCCGGGGGTACAATCTATAAATTATATGAAATGTTCGACTGATGGCAAAACGCAAAAAACAAAAAAACCGCGACAATAGCACCGCGCAGAAAAGGCCGGCAAGGACTGAACCATCGAAAAAACCTGTATGGCCCTGGGTTCTTGGCGCGGTGATACTCGCTGCGATACTGCTCATCGTCGCCGGCGGTATGTGGCAGCGCTCGACACCATCAACATTCAATTGCCTCAAGCTGTGTTACCAGCGCGAAAACTACGACGGGGCATCCGGCGTATCGTTCGACGCCGCACTCGGGTGGGCGGAGTTCGACAAGGAGCGGCGGATCGGCTTCTCATTCCCGCCCGCGAACGTACTTGGCTTCAACATCGACGCGCCTCCCATCGGACGCCTCGACTATTCGGTCGCGATGTCGGCGGGGGCATTTCGTGAAGCCGAACACATCGAGCTGGTCGTGAGCTTCATCTCCGAGAACGGACGTCCGAACGAGATAGACAGGCAGGGCTTCGATCCCCTTCGCGCTGAAACCGCCGGGCACTGGCGTGATCGTCGTGTCGAACTTCCCCAGCATCTCGGCAGGGGCAAGCTCAACTTCGAGGTGCGCGGGCTATCGGAGGATTCACCCGACGGCACCGTATTCATCGGCAACCCGCGTATCGTCAATTTGGATCAACGCTCCCGCAGCCGCATCATAATCATCGCGGTTGACACGCTTCGCGCCGACCATCTCGGATGTTACGGCTACGAGCGGGATACATCGCCAAATATCGATTCATTGGCTAAGGGCGGGACATTGTTCGAGAATTGCATCGCGACGAGTCCATGGACATTTACATCGTTCGCAAGCATGTTCAGCGGACAGTATCCCTCCACGAACGGCGCAACAACCGTATCCAAGCTGTTTCCCGATGATGCCCAGACATTCGCCGAAATACTCAGCGGCAAGGGATTCCTGACGGGTGCCGTGTCCAACAATGTCTGGTTCAGCCCGTCTTTCAACCTTCTACAAGGATTCGACAGCCATCGCGATTTCGACAATATCGCCGAACATTCATTCGAATATGCAAAGAACTGGTTGTTCGAGAACCGCGATGTCGACTGCCTGCTCTTCATTCACCTGATCGACCCGCATCTGCCGTATTCACCACCCGGTGTGTTTAACAGGAAATATGGCTCACAGTATCGAGGACCGTATGAAACCGGCTTCAACGGCGTGGAAGATTATCGCGCCGGGAAACTGGAGATAACCCCGCCGTTGAACGAACATCTGATCGATCTCTACGACGGCGAGATCGCGTACATGGACGACGCCATCGGGAAATTTGTTTCCGCCCTTGAGGCCACTTTACTTATAGAGGGAACAACGATCATCTTCACCGCCGACCACGGCGAGGAATTTTTCGACCACGGTTCATTCGAGCATGGGCATACGATGTATCACGAATTGCTCCACGTACCGCTTATCATCAAGGGGCAGGGATTCAAGGCGGGTGAGGTAGTTGACGAAACGGTCAGCCCGATGGACATCTTCGCCACGCTGCTGGGAAGGTACGGCGCTGTTCTTCCCGACGATGTCCACTCGATCGATCTTGCGGATGTCATCAAGGGTGATGCCGGGCAGGGCAGGAATATATACAGCGAGCAGATTTACTATGGCGATGAACTCAGCGCGCTGACCGACGGCAAATATAAATACATTTACCATCTCAATGATGGTGCAGAAGAACTCTACGACCTTGAGTCCGATCCGGGGGAAACCCTGAATTTGGCGGAAGACCAGCGTGCAACAGCAAGGGACAGGCGGC
>CBDVBS010000262.1:0-5718 GCA_965372275.1 uncultured bacterium
GGACTGGAAGTCCGCGCTCCCAGGGGGGATTAAGAAGGAGGGATATATGCATAAGGGATGGTATTCAAGGGGCTATCTTCCGCATTGTGATGAACCTCATCAAATCCAGATGATAACATTCAGGCTTTATGACTCTTTGCCGAGAGAAGCGTTGGATAAAATCGAGCGGGAAAGTTCAGGCAAGCCCGAATATGAAAAGCGTAAACGTATTGATGAATACGTGGATTCAGGAAAGGGTTCCTGTTACCTTTCTGATCATCGCATAGGGAAGATTGTTGAAGATGCGCTGTTGTATTTTGATGGTGAGCGATATCGCCTTATCGCGTGGGTTGTTATGCCGAATCATGTTCACGTGGTTATAGAAATGTTTGAAGGATTCATGCTGAGTAGAATCGTTCAATCATGGAAATCCTTTACGGCAAATGCGGCTAATAAGGTGCTTGGGCGGCAAGGGGCATTCTGGCAGCCGGATTATTTCGACAGGTTCATCAGGGGTGCGGAGCATCTTGAGAGGGCAGTGAATTATGTTGAGTATAATCCTGTGAAGGCGGGTTTGGTTGAGATGAGAGAGGATTGGTTGTTTGGGAGTGGGAGGTATCGGGGGATGAATAAGGAATAGAGGGATTTATTCAATTAGGCGGACTGGAAGTCCGCGCTCCAGGGGAGAATTACAGGTTAGAGTGTTCTTTAGCATTAAGTTACCTCATTTGCATAATGTCCTTTCCCAAAACGTCCTTCATCCTGCTATAATGCCCCTTGCTAAAAGGAGCATTTATTGATGGTATCGTTGGAGACAAAACTCGGTCCGCTGACGTTGAAGAATCCCGTATGCACTGCGTCGGGAACATATGGCTACGGCTTGGAGTATGAGGATTTCCTCGATCCCGGCAAGCTCGGGGCGCTGTTCACCAAGGCTATCACGTTGAAGCCACGCGCGGGGAATCCGCCGCCGCGTATATGCGAGACGCCTTCCGGTATGCTCAACTCCATCGGTCTTGAGAATCCCGGGCTGGAGTACTTCCTCGAAAATGACGCGCCGCGCCTTGGCGAGTATGACTGTAAGGTGATCGTCAACATCAACGGTGAATCGATCGAGGAATACGCCGAGCTGGCGGGGGAGCTGAATTCCTGCCAGTATATCGACGGCATCGAACTGAACGCATCGTGTCCGAATGTTGAACGCGGGGGGATGGCATTCGGCGTTGACCCGGCCATTCTCTTCGATCTGACCTTCGCCGTACGCGGGAAGACCACCCTGCCGTTGATAGTAAAATTGACGCCGAACGTCGGCGACATAGTCCCGCTCGCCCAGGCCTCCAAGGAGGGGGGCGGGGATATCATACATATTGCCAACACGTTCCTTGGCATGGCGATAGATATCGAGACCCGCCGTTCGCGCCTCGGACGTGATTTCGGCGGGTTGAGCGGACCGGCGATACGTCCCCTCACATTGACGCATATCTACCGCGCCGTATCGAGTGTAGAAATCCCCATCATCGGCGGAGGTGGGATATGGGAAACAAGCGATGCCATCGAGTTTCTAATCGCGGGAGCATCGGCGGTCAGTATCGGGACCGTGAATTACACGCACCCGCGACGTTCACTCGAAATAATAAATGGAATCTCATCATATCTCGACGAAAAGCATCTAAGTTTAGGGGAGCTCATTGGAAGCTACATACGCAGCGAATAATGATTTCGCCGGTTGTGGAGGAACAGATTGGTAAAAACGCCAGATGAACTGAAACGTGCTGAAGAATTGAAAGATGTCAAGGAAGATATCAAACGGCGGACCGTCCAGATTTCCCCGGAGGGTGCAATGGAATATGAACATATAAAAATCGAAAGGGATTACCCATTCGCGACCCTGCGCATAACCCGTTCGGACGATCCCAGCAACAGCCTCAACGTTAAAGCTGTGCGCGAATTGGGCAATGCCCTTTACGAACTCTCTGATGACATGAATATCAAGGTGCTGTTCATCACGGGCAACGGACGGTTATTCAGCACCGGCGCCGATGTCCGGCAGATCAAGGACCTCGGCCCGTGGGAGGTGCGTGACCTAACAAGACGTGGCAAGGAGGTTTTCCAGCGGGTCGAGGAGATGGACTGCGTGACAATCGCCCTCATCAATGGGCTTTGTCTCGGTGGGGGATTGGAGCTTGCATTGGCCTGTGATTTCCGAATTGCCGTACCCAAGGCACGTCTCGGGTTGGTCGAGGCGAAGATCGGTCTCATCCCGGGATGGGGCGGCACCCAGCGCCTTCCAAAGGTCATCGGCTTTTCACGCGCCCTCGAGATGGTTTACACAGGCGACACCATCAAGCCTGATGAAGCGTTTAAATTAGGACTCGTGCAGCTTGTGATAGAAGCCGGGCAGGATCTCGAAGAGGAAGGACGCAAGTATGCTCAGAAATTCCTTAAGATGTCCCGAATCGCCCTTATGCTCGGCAAACGTGCCGTACGGGCGGGTTATGAAATGCCACTTATTTACGGCAACGCCCTGGAGAGCGAGTTGTTCGCACTGGCATGGAAGAGCAAGGATCGCAAGGAAGGTTTCGACGCTTTCCTTGAAAAGCGAAAGCCGAAATTTACCGACGAATAACGGATATAACCTTTGCAATATAGACAACAACCCGTGGACAGAAACCGCGGGTTTTTTTGCAGAGCAATAAGCTTTATCGGTGTTCATCGGTGTTTCGGGAATTTATTCCCGAAACACCAGAAAGATTGGCCTTAAACAAGTGCCATTTGGGACAGTCCCGCGGAGACTTGGGACAGTCCCCAATGGCAATACTTCGGTCTTTAGTCAGGGAGCAGAGAATCTTCCTTATAAATAATTAATTACCTTCCTTTAGCATTTATACTATATAGAAGATCGGAGATTCGTATCGCTGCTGGTTTGCATCACGATGTGAATAGCCGGGGTTGAAGCATGCTTAGTGCAGGCATTTGAAGTTATAATTATCTTTTGAGGTGCAATTATGTCTAAAATCTATTCACCGGCAATTCTGATTGCGATTTTACTGATCGTCATCGGTTGTTCCGGCGGGGGGAATATTTCATCGCCGGATCTTGTTCAACCCGAAACGAGAGCGACGACCGACTCTGATACCCGCTTCCTGATGGGTTACTGGCAAGGTGCTATTGATCCGGAAGCGCGGACGCTTGAATTCGTGCGGCTGAGGGAGGGGAATTTCCACCTTAACGCACTCAAGTTTCTCGAACCCCCGCCGTATTTGAATCTGACACTGGAATATCTTGAATTCAATGGTGATAATATCATCGCCGATATAGGTTTGCGGCATCCATTCTTGGGCCTGACCAAATTCACCGGATTTGATGTGTGCGGCATATTCATCGGCAACGGCTCGGTATCCGGATTTACTGATTCAGATCTGATTATGGCCGGTGATGGTGACACGCATCTTCTCAATCCCGATGGCTTGTCGCGCTGGTGGAACCCGTCCGAATTCCCGATGGACGGGACGATGAAAGCATACCAGGACGGTTTGCTCGGCACGCCGGACAGTGTTGCCGATTTCAACGGCACCCTCAATGGTTATAAATATTTCTGTGATGATTTGGATGATATTGCCGATACCCTTGATGATGTTGATATCAACGGACGCGGCATGTTTGCATCCGGCATGAAAAATGTTCGGCGGTACGAGATACATAAGGGTACCGAGGGTTTAGTCTTCAATTATGCCGTTGATGCCTGCTGGAAGTTCCCCATGGGCAGTCCGCCGTGGACGGCACCTGATGATTTCGCGATAGAAGCCAACCGTGTAGAGGCGTGGCATGTTACCGTCACGGAACTTGAGAACACTCTTTTCAATGACGGTTCCGAATCAGGCGGCGATCTGAGTCTCTCGATTGACGTCTATGACTGGTTCAACGCCGATATGAATACTGTGCGTGTCGAGTCGCCGGGCAATTTCACGATGACTGAATCCTCCACCGCGATCGGCGGAGGTCCCGGATATTCGACATACGAGGTGGATATCACCAATACCACTCCTGCTGAGGGTTCAATTGACCTTCTTGTGAGCATAGTTAGCGAAGAGGAGAATTGGGGAGAATTTATTACAGGTGTTAATACCACGGCATACTTCACATACTCCGCCGATGTCGTCACCGAAACTCCCGTTACGGTCAGCATTGAATGGCTCGACCCGGTAGAGATTGAGCCTACAGGACAGTGGGGGGACCCCATGGAAGATGAAATCAGCCCCTGCATATTCCAGGAATCCGATAACGAGCTGAAGGCTTTCTGGTTTGGTTACAACGTCCACTGGTTCGGAAGCTACTATAATTACATGAGCGAGGATGTGGCGGCATACTCTCCCAACGGTATCAACTGGTATGGGAAAAAAGGCACTTTCAACACAGGGAGTAGCGGGCCCGGTTTCCGGCGGGTGGATCAAGCCAAAATGGCTCCACATCAAGCCGGTTCTTGCGCCACTATAATCGGGTTATCCAACGGGGGTAATTTAACTCTGATTGATAACGACCGGGTGATAAAGAGCTGGCCACCATACATCTTCGGTTGGCTGCCGAACTACAGCAACAACATAGAAGTTATGACCGATAACTCAGGCTACATATTCGGCGTTTCGGATGGGGGTGGGGTCATTAACGGGGGCAAAACAACCAGCCCCAATGTAGCTTCCGGAAAGACCAGCTTTGTGGTGAATTCCGGCAATGACGCCCGCTTGAGCCATGTGCGCTCGTGGGGATGCGATAGTGGCAACATCCTCTGGCTTGTTTATGGGAAGACCACCCTTGACGGAATCTATCTCGCATATGGGACTGACTCAAGCAACCTTACGTGGACGGATAATTATCTCGTGTGGTCGGGTTCGGGATATGATGACGTACGCGATCCGAGCATGCATCTCGTCAACGGAGTCATCCATATCAGCTTCCTGCGTCATAATACGACGACTGATGAATACGAACTCTGCTATACCTACGGTGACACAACGAGTGATTTCTCTGACCCGGTTGTGATTGATGCAAGCGCCGACCCGATCGAAGACGCCCACCTGCAATTCGGGAATTATGCCGGAGGGTATGATGTTATCGGGGCGGCGTATATGAAAGAATCGGGCATATGGTTTGCCTTTTCCTATGACGACGGTGACACATGGATTGAACCGGAAGCGGTGCAGACTACCGTGGAGGATGCTGAGGACCCGGACATGATCTTCATCAACCACGCCGGTGGATTGACCGAAGATTTCATCGTTATATGGGTTCAGGGCGGTGGCAGCCTGAATGACTGCTACACCCGCATGGGCCATTTTGTTGAGGATTAAGACAATTTACACAATATGTATCTCCCCGAACAGGGATTAATATCCCCGGGTGGGAAATAAGAGAAATAGTCATTACCGTTTTTTCGGGATGGCTATTTTCTTGAGGCAATAATGTATCCAATATAATACGGGAGGTTTTTCACCCGTAAGACGTTGGCTCCTTCCCCTTGGCCGGTATTAATTCAAGCGGGATTCTGAAGTAAGTGTATCGGGGAAGGATACTGTAATGATATAGAAATTGTGCATGACAGGAAAAGGAGTTTGTCCATATGCTTCGGAGTAAAATAGTATGTTATGCAATCCTCATTGCAGCCTTTGCTTTCATATGCTGGGGATGCAGCGGGAATGGTGATGAGCCCGGCGGATTTTGCATCGACGCCGTTCGGCTACAGTG
>CBDVBS010000263.1:0-5707 GCA_965372275.1 uncultured bacterium
ACCCGCAACCTGCCCTGCGCGCACACTCAATATCCTTTGCGTTGTCGCCCACCAGTATTGAAGGTGGAAGATCGATCCGGTATTTTGTTTGCGCCTGGTATATCATTCCGGGTTCGATTTCGTGTGCGTTGACTTTATAACCCACGTTGTTGGACGGTTGCAGCCCGTCGATTCGTACGCGAATATCCTCCTTGTATGCCGCGAGAATATTATCGGTCATTGCCCGGATGCCGCTCGGTCCGTACACTTCAAGCGGGGCATCCCTCTGCATCACCCACGGTGTGAAGATAAGGTCGGGATATCCCGCCGTGTGGTCGGAATGAAGGTGGGTGAGGAATGCATGTTTCAGATTTCGTGGACGTAGTGCATCGATACCAGCCTTACGCGCCGCCGCGGCACGTCTCACAACTCCCGGACCGAAGTCGACAATGTAGGGGGTGTCCCCGACGACGATCGCCACCGACGGACCGGAACGTTCGGGGTTGGGATTAGGATTCCCTGTTCCGAGGAGGATGATTTTGGATGAGTTATGAATTATGTTCGCCATTGCTTCTCCTACATAAACAACCCTTCCACGCTCAAATACCTCTGGCCGGTGTCGGCGAATATGCATACGATAAGTTTACCCTCGTTTCCAGGACGTTTTGAAATTTCCATTGCGGCATGTGCCGTAGCACCGGATGTTATACCGACGAGTATTCCTTCCACCTTTGCTATTTGACGGCAGCATTCGAATGCTCCGTCTTCGCTGACGAGGAATATCTCGTCGATGAGTTCCCGGTCGATGGTTTCCGGGTAGAAACCCGGCGCGGTGCCCATCATACGGTGAGGGTTGAATATTCCCTGTGAAATGTAAGGCGATTCCTTTGGCTCAATAGCGATCGTTTGTACACTCGGTTTTTGCTCTTTTAAAAAACGTCCCGCGCCGCAGATTGTGCCGCCCGTACCCAAACCCGCAACGAGGATATCGACACGTCCATCGGTGTCGGCCCAAATCTCCGGACCGGTGTGTTCATAATGAGCCTTGGGGTTTGACGGGTTCACATGCTGACCGATGTAGAAATAATCGGGATTCTCGGCAAGTATCTCCTTCATCTTACGGCGTGCTCCTTCGGTTCCCTCTGATGCCGGGGTGAGGATAAGTTCCGCGCCGAGGGCCTTGAGGATCGCTCGTCGCTCGATGCTCTGTATCTCGGACATAACGAGGATTGCATGGTATCCCTTTATAGTCGCGATTGTCGCGATCGCCATGCCGGTATTTCCGCTCGTACATTCGATAAGCGTCGCGCCGGGTTTTAGTTTACCTGATGCCTCGGCGTCTTCAATTATCTGGAGCACCGGTCGATCCTTGATGCTCAGGGGATTCATGAATTCACACTTGGCATAGATTTCATGATCGGGTGAAAGACGCTCCAGTCGAAGCAGCGGGGTATTACCAATCAGCTCAGTGACATTGCGGTAGGGTTTCATGACGTGCAGTATATGCGCAGCCGGAATTGTATTCAACTATTGAATTAAAGGCGGATATCTTAGACCTCCAGCTTTAGTAATTTGTCTTAATACATGTAATGAAACCGGGAGACAAGTGATGGCAATACTTAGAATCAGATTTGTTGGGGCCTTTTTGGTCTTACCAGTGTTTGCTGCATTTGCATGTGGATGTTCATCAAGTCCATTTACACCGGGTAATGGATTTGTGGAGGGGCAAAGCTCAGAAGAACTGGGAGCACAGGATGAACATTTCCTCGGTGAATTCAGCATTGCTGTGGTGGATGGAGAGCCGGTTCTTCTTCCTGTGAGAGAGGGTCAGGTTGATTTCAACGGGACGGAGTTGCTTTCCCGGGTGCTGCATATCTATCGATACGCGGTAAGTGTGTCAACAACAGGAATTTACGCACATCAATAGATGTGCGCCATCCGATTCAATCGATTTCCAATTTCTATAATTGGTCTGAATGCCTTCCGATATCAGGTTTAGCCCGGCATGCAAATGCCGGGTTGTTTTCAATCTTGGAACAAGTACTTAGTCCATTCAGGTAATTTAGGTAATCCGGATAAGTCGATATGTTTCTCAAGGCCGGGGTTGAAGAGGCCGTGGAGTAGTAAGTAGTTTTTTTCGATATTCTTATATTCCTTATGTGTAATTACTTCACCGTTATCTCTCAATAATGGGAGTAGGACGCTGACCATCCATTTGCATAGTTCAAGATTCTGATTTTGCATGTCGAACCCGTGGGAGACTGCACTAAAATGTGTTTTTTTGCCACCCATCGCAATCGTTATATAATAACCCACACCCTCACCGCTATGATGCGCGCGGTCTCTATAGTCGATGGTCCCGTCTCCGAGGGCTGTAAGGATCGATTTTATGTCATTTACGGACAAGTTCACTTTGTAGAAGGCCGCTATATAAGAATCATAAGTAAAGTTGTCGATGAATTCCCGGTACCATTCCCATCCCGGCAGGATTTCCCCATTCTCGTCGCTGGTGTCTTCCATATCCTGCTCTACGAACTCGGGGTGGTCGTGCCAGTAGATATACAACCGGCCCGTGCCGTTCTTGTAGATGTTGAAACGCACGATATATGAAGCTGAGTAAATACTTCCATAGATAAGCAGGTGGGGGTAATGTCCACTTCTGCCTGCTTCCACGAGGTCTTCATTGGATAGTTCGGGCATCGAATAGTGCGAGCGGGAAGTGTATCGAATGTTGAGAAATATGTAAACACCAGATGCGATGGCGAGTAGAATCACAAACGCCAAGATGATTTTATTCCGCTTCCCTTTCATGTGATATAAGACTATTTATGATGAATAAAGTTCGAGAGATGCAAGGTTGCAAGGGAGATCAAATCGCCAAGGATGAGACAGTCCCTAAATTATCACTCAAAGCATCGAAGCATCCTTCGCAAGAGCTACGGCTGCTAAGGATTCGCTTGTGGCGTGCGGGGCTCTTCATATTTATCCCGCTCTTTTTCTTATTTAAGTATAATGAGTTAACAAAACCATTTTCGGAGGGATCAGATGCGCTGTTCGATACTGATACTTGCTGCTGTTTTAATCTTTACTATTGGATGTTCCGGCGGAGGTTAGAGCCCGGACCCCGTGCAGCCAATAGAGCACAGGGAAGTGAAGGCTAACAACAGCCACGAATGTTGGGGCCTGTGGCAATTCACGGCTGATATGGAAAACCAGGCGCTTGATTTCGTTCAGCTTCGCCAGGGCACGATGCACCTCAACGCCCTGCCGTTTCTCGAACCACCGGCACTGGTCTACCTGAGCCTCGAAAGTCTCGAATTCAACGGCAATATTATTGAAGCCGATATCGGCCTGAGACATCCGTTCCTCGGACTGGATGAATTCACTGGCTTTGATGTCTGCGGCATCTTCATCAAACGGTTCGGTATCAGGGTTTGAAGACTCGGATATCGTGATGGTCGGCGATGGCGACACGCGCCTGCTAAACGCCGATGGATACTCGCGCTGGTGGAATCCCTCGGAGTTCCCGGTGAACGACGGGACGATGTTTTCATACAATGACGGTCTTCTCGGTACGCCGGATTCGTTTGCGAATTACGACTCCACGATTAACGGTTTCAAGTATTATTGCGATCAACTCGAACCGGATGACAATATTGGTGAAGTAGACCCATCGAGCCGGGGCGTGTTCTCAGCCGGTCAGAAGAACATCCGGCACTACACCATCGAAATGGGCGACGGGCTTGTTTTCAATTACGCCATCGACGCCTGCTGGCAGTTCCCCCAGGGTGACGCGCCCTGGACGGTTCCTGACGATTTCGCACCAGTTGCGAACCGCGCCGAAGCGTGGCAGATCACCGTCACCGAATTATCCAACACACTCTACAATGACGGTTCGACATCGGGCGGCGAGTTGCATCTGAACGTCGACGTGTATGACTGGTTCAACGCCGATCTTAACATTGTCGATGTCGAGTCGCCGGGCAACTTCAGCGCGGTAACCGAGATTACTCCTTCCGGCGGGGGAGTGGGATATTCGTCGTACGCGATTGACATTACTTCCGCCACGCCGCAAGCTTCCGGGGCGATGGACATTCTCATAAGCGTTGAATGTGAGCAGGAGAATTTCCAGGAATTCATTCCCGGGGTGAACACGACCGCGTATTATGTGCACACGACAAACGTTTTCGTCGAGTCGCCTGAATGCCCGATCCCTGTTCCCACCGCGATCACCGGCAGTCCGCATCCCGCTCTTGGCACGGTCGACACGACGATCACCTGCACGAACCTCATGGGCACGACCGGAATCGGTGCGTATCTCGACCTCGCGGGAGACATCGACGGGACATACGATATAACCGGCACCGACATCTCGAACGTTGACGTGCCGGGAGAAACTTTCGACGCCTCATTTGATCTTACCGATGTGACGCCCGGCTATTACTACGTCGTGGTGACCAACTCGTGCGGCGAAACCGGCGCGAGCACCGAACCTCTTTTCCTCGTCATCGAATACCTCGAGGGTGATATTTATGTGTCGAACCACGTGGATTTCGATGGTCTTCCTGAACTGGGCACCATGGCAAATCCGTTCCATACGATTAATGCTGGTGTGGACGCAGCCGACGATTATGACCTGATCCTCGTTGACTACGGCCGAGGGGAATACCACGAATGGCTTTACTGGTATCCGGGTGATGGTTACGTCACGGTACGTGCTTACAACTGGTACAGCCCATCCGGACGCCCGACAATCGGTGGCGACGATGTGCTGAATGCCAGCGAAACCATAGGGTTCTTCCATGCGTGAGATGTAACAATCCAGGGATTCAAGATCATATTCTGCGGTAGCACCAGCGCGGCGTTGCAATTGATGGACATAATTCACTCTCATAACATAGTGATAAAGGACTGCTTCTTCACCGGTGATTCGCCATACACCGGAGGTAATTTCGCGGAAGCGATCGGTTTCCACTGGTCATACGATGTTACTATTGAGAACTGCCTCTTCAAGGATATAAACGCGGGTACATCCTACCCGGATTCCGATTATGTTTCCGTAAAGGGTATCAATTCCGGATGGAGCCGTAACCTGACCGTAAAGAACTGTGAGTTCACACAGTTCCAGACTAATTCGGTTCCATCAGGTAAGAGGCTTATAATCGACGCGGTGAATGTGGTGTTCGACTACGGCAATTTCAAGGTTCACAATAACCTGATCCATCATATATCACCCAGTATGCAAGGCTCCACCGACCAGATCTACCTGCGGGCGATAAACAACACGTGGCCCCTTGACAACGACGATCCCAATACCGGTTTAGGTTACATCTACAACAACACGATCGACACTATTTCTCTTTCAAGCGGAGTGAACAGCTTCTCCACGAGTGCATATGGAATCAAGAATCTGAACTACACCACACCGGGATACGACATCGACATCCACAGCAATATTGTGACCAACATCACCGGTGAAGCGAACCAGTATATCTGGGGTATCGACGATATGGATTTAACCGACTACACCTGCATCTGGCATGTGTTGAGGGGGACAACGGAATACCCATGGTACGATCCCGCACATGAGGGAATCGGATGCATTTTCGTAGATCCGCAGTTTATTAATAACACATCATCGCCGTATAACTACCAGCTTCAGACAGGATCATCCTGTGTCGGTACCGGTAAGGACGGTAATGATATGGGATGCTATGGAAACCTCTCC
>CBDVBS010000264.1:0-5667 GCA_965372275.1 uncultured bacterium
GACGTTCTTGAAGTTGCGCAACGCCTGGATTCCACCCGATGTTGCACACGCTCCGATTGTGACGAGTACCTTCGATTTACGCCTTATCTTGTGAATGCGCTCCTCGTCATGGGATGTCGTGATAGATCCTTCGATGAGTGATATGTCGTAAGGACCCTTCATCACGGCGCGTGTTGCTTCGGGGAAGTAGGCGAGGTCGATCTCGCCGACAATGTCCAGGAGTTCTTCTTCGCAGTCAAGCAGGCTTAACTGGCAGCCGTCACAGGATGCGAATTTCCACACCGCGAGTTTGGGTTTTGCTTTTTGAGCCACTATACCTCCCGCCTTTCGGAGAATCCCCTGATCTCTTCATAACTGAATACAGGGCCGTCCTTACAGACGAAGAAGGGCCCGCATTGGCAATGGCCGCAATGGCCGATTCCACACTTCATATTCCGCTCCATGGAAATATAGATGTCTTTGTGTTCGATACCGGACTTGTGAAGTTCGAGTACTGTAAAACGCAGCATCAGTTCAGGCCCGCATACCAATGCAACCGTGTGGTAAGGGTCGAATTTGACCCTGGGTATGAGCGTTGTCACGAGACCGACATTGCCGCGCCATCCGCTTGGGGCCGTGTCAACCGTCGCATCAACCACCAGGTCGAACCGTCCCCTCCATTGTTCGAGTTCCTTCCTGAAGAGAATCTCGGCCGGGGATCGGGAGCCATACAGCAGGATGAGCTTCCCGTAGTTCTCCCTGTGTGTAAGGAGGTAATAGATTGCAGGGCGAAGCGGGGCAAGACCGATACCGCCAGCGACGATAACAACGTCGCTGCCTTTTGCATGCTCAACGGGCCATCCCTTTCCGAACGGCCCGCGTACGCCGATGATGCCGCCCTTTTTGGTGTTGACCAGGTTGTTAGAAACATTTCCCACGGATCTTATTGTGTGGACGAGTACCTTTTCGTCGGCGGGGTCGCCGCTGATGGAGATCGGCACTTCACCAATGCCGTAGGCATACAGCATGTTGAATTGTCCCGGCATGAAAGCTAATTTGTCCTTGCCCACCGACGGTTCAAGTTCGAGGGTAAACGTATCATGCGTTTCGCGTTTTGTTTTCATAACGCGAAAACGGTGGGTTAGCATTGGGTCTGATACAGTTATTGCCATTTTCTCTTACCTCTCAGGAATGGTCGCCGTAGATATCCAGAAGCTGCACTCGCGTGGCTTCCAGCGAATTGGCCATAATCTGGGTCGTCCGCTTAAGTATCTCGAATCCGGCCTCGGGATTGCTGTTACAGAAATCACGCAGGCCCTGCCCGTCGATGCAGATAGCCCTCGTAAGTTCCATCGCTTTGACGTCGAAACGGCACTGGTACGGGGGGATCAGCCAGAACAGGCCGAGGATTTCATTCTCCCCGATAGTCTGGATGATAATCGAACCTCTTTCGGGCGTGAATACTTCCAGCGCCACCCGTCCCTGGTTTATCAGGTAGAAGCAGTTGCCCGGTTCATCCTCCCGCATAAGGAACTCACCGGGATTGAAAGTCACGGAGATCGCACTTTTGGCTACGGTTTTAATCTGTTCCGGATCAAGGCCGGCGAAAAATGGATGCTCCGCTAAAATCCGTTCAATCTTTTCCAAAGTTATCTCCTTTCCAGTCGGTCACATATAGATGTAATCCCGGGCGAACTCCGACAGCTTCAACCCGGCTATGAATGATCGCCGTAAATATCGAGCAGTTGCATACGTGATGCTTCGATCCTCTGGCCTATTGTCTGGGCGCCATACTTGTGGACCATGTAACACAACTTCGGGTCCTGCGCGCATTTATCCCTTATGCGTTGGGCATCTACCGCGATCGCTCTTGTCAGTTCTACCGCTACTGCGTCAAAACGCCATTTATATGGCGGAACCAGCCATGACCAACCCAGCAGATCCCCTTCGCCTATCGTCTGAATGATGACCGTTCCACGTTCCGGTGATGTCGTTTCAATAGCAACCTTTCCGTGCCGGATAAGATAAAACCTGTCGGCGTCTTCATTCTCATGCAAAATGAACTCGCCGGGATTGAACCGGGTTATTGATGAACATTCGGTAATGGAGTCGATGTACTCTTCACCCAACTGCTTGATGAATGGGTGTTCGGCAATGATGCGTTTCATTGTTTCGATGGTTTTCTCCGGGCTCGGCACACAGGTCTTGCACACTTGTTCCCCGCCGCGCAAGGTCTGAACTTCCTCGGTGATATCAATCCCTACCGGACACCATGTGATGCAGCGTCCGCATCCGACACATCCGAGCGTCCCGAACTGATCCTGCCATGTGGCCAGTTTATGCGTAATCCAATGGCGATACCTTGCCTTAGGTGTAACCCGGGTGCTGCCGCCGTGAATATATGCGAAGTCAACGGTGAAACAGGAATCCCATTTCCGCTGACGATAGGCGGTGTCGCCGTTAATCGTGTTCGAGTCATCAATAGTGTTGCAGAAACAGGTCGGGCACACCATGGTGCAATTGCCGCAGGTAAGACAGCGATCGCCGACGTCCTCCCAGTGGATGTTTTCGTAGTTGCTGTAGAAAAGATCCTTGAGTCCCGTCGTGTCGAGAGAACGCCCCATTTTGCCTGCGGCTTTATCCATGAGTTCATCGGCTGTTCCTATCTCCTCCTCGTTGGCGGGGGCGTGAGTGATATTACCGAGGACAGACGCGCCATCCTCGCTGCCGACGTTGACGAGGAAATAGTGCCGCTTGCCGTTGATTATCTCGGTCAGGCAGAGGTCGAAACCGTCCTCCGCCTTGGGCCCTGAATCCATGGAAACACAGAAGCAGGTTCCACCCGGTTCAGAGCAATTAACGGCGAGGATGAATGCTCTTTCACGTATGGACTTATAGATATTGTCCACGTAATCACCGTCGGTGAATATCTTATCCTGGATCCTGATCGCCTTGATTTCGCAGGGACGCACGCCAACCAGCGCGTACTTGGGGAATTCACCGTTGCCGTTCGCGACCTGGAAGCCGGCCCCCTTGCGATTGGCTGTCCACAAGTCCGCTCCCGTAGGGTGGAGGTATTTTTTCCATGAATGCTGGGGAACGGCATAACCGAACAGTGCATCATCATCCCGTTTCTCTATGCGATATCTGCCGGCGTCCTGCCTGTCGGTCCAGCCTTTCGGCAGATCATCAACGGATTCAAGCTCGTCATAGATTATCGCGTTATCACGTACCGTCGGTCCAACGATGAGATAATTTCTATGCAGAAGGACATCCAGGAGTTTTTGCAGGTCATCTAGTTCGATGGTGAATTTTTCTCCGACCTGGATAGTTTTTTCCATCATTCTCGTTTCTCCTTCGATCCCTCGCCGGTAAAAAGGGATGGATTTTCTAAAGACCGCGATGTGAATTACTACAAGAGTAACTTAAAACTCCATAACAAGGTGACTTCTATGTTGAATTCCGGTAGATAGGAAAAGGCCCTTTCAGGCCTTGGTGCGAATAAAAATTGCAAAAACCCAAACGGCTCCCTGTTTCCGGAAATGGCCCGCTCAGGTTCATTTTTTTGCTCCTACGACCAGATTATGGCTTCCTTTCATCGCAAATATACTATAACCAATCGGGATTGTCAACTACTGTTTGATCGTTTTGGGATTTATTTTGTGAATGTTTATTTTCGCTGAGATTAAGCGCGAAAATTCAGTCAGAAAGATTGTTTGGTCTCCTTTATTTATATGTTATTGAAAATCATGATTCTGGCTAAGAAGCTCTTACACGATGAGTCCATTCCTTAAATATATGTGCTTGGTGTTTCGGGAATTTATTCCCAAAACTTTTCTGGATACTGTTCAAATGGTTTCGGGAATAAATTCCCGAAACACCATTGTCATTATGCTATAGATTCTCAGAAGATGTGGGATTAACGGAACGGGATGGTTTTGCATATTCATTGTCCCCAGTTGATAGAGTATAATAGCAATGAAGTTCTGGAATAACATTGAGACATTCACCTTGTGCGCGATAAGTCAGGGAGGGCATTAAATCAGTTGAGGTGATCCGGGCCTTGATGGTTCCGGTTCAGAGGGACCCTGACATGAATCTGCCAACAATCGTAGTCACAGGCGCTTCCGGTTTCGTTGGGCGTCATCTTATTGATGCATTGAAAGGCAGGTGCAGGATCTTTGCGCTTGCTCGCAGATCCCAGCGGCAGTGCGGGGCGCCCATTCATCCCAATATTCTCTGGCACCGGGTCGATATTGGGGACATGGAATCGCTCACCGCGGTCTTTAAGCGCATTCAGGACGGCGGAGGCGCGGAGATATTCATTCACTTAGCCGCGTACTACGATTTCTCCGGTGTTGAGCACCCAGAGTATATGAGGACAAACGTCACCGGACTCCGCAATATTCTGGAGTTATGCGGTCCATTGGGTTTGAAGCGTTTCATCTTCGCGAGTTCCACCGCGGCATCAAAATTTCCGCCTCATGGCAAGGTGCTCGATGAAACAAGCCCGCCGGATGGCGATCACATTTATGCGAAGACGAAGAGAATTGGCGAGGCGATGCTGAAGGAATTCGAGGATACCGTCCCGTACTGCATCGTGCGATTCGCCGCTCTTTTCTCCGATTGGTGCGAATACCCGCCCCTCTACATGTTCTTCGGCAGTTGGCTCTCGGACACCTGGACGTCCAGTGTGCTTGGCGGCAAGGGGCAATCGGCGATCCCCTACCTGCACATACGCGATATTGTTTCGATCACGAAGAAAATCATCGACCGGATTGAGGGAATTCAAAACGGCGAAGTATTTGTCGCGAGTCCCGATGGAGCGGTCTCACATCTTCAACTGTTCGAAGCGGCGACACTTACATTTTACGGTCAGAGGAACAAGGCGTTGTTCCTGCCGAAAATATTGTGCCGTCCTGGGATTTATGCGCGCAGGTTCTTCGGGCATTTTTCAGGGCATCGTCCTTTCGAAGACCCATGGATGTGCCGCTATATAGACCTGCAGATGAATATGGATGCTTCCCGGACACGGGAGCGTCTTGATTGGAAACCCGTACCGAGACTCGATATCATGCGAAGGATTGCATTCATGGTTGAGAACTTCAGGGCGGAACCGGCGGAATGGCATCATCGTAATACGGCGGCGTTGAAAGAACTGCCCATTGTCCTGCACCTGCAGGTTAACAGCCTTATGAAGGCCCACGCGGCGGAAATCGAAAGAGAATATACCCAGGTGGTTTTCAGTGCTGATGGGGACAAAAGGTTCGCCAGTTATCGTGACCTGCCCGACAGCGAGCAGCAGTGGTTCCGCAAGCAGCTATTCATGCAATTGATGAATGCAATCCGTACCAGGGACAAATCCATCTTCAGGGCATACTGTACCGATCTCGCGGAACATAGATTCGAACATGGATTTACGGTGCATGAAGTCTGTGATACCCTCGTTTTGATGAACAATATCTGCACCAATATACTTCGCGCCGATCCCAAAACAAAGGCCCTGCGTCCCACGGTTTTGAAGGATTATGTCACGATGGTGATCCAGTTCGGCATCGATGAAGTACAGGAAGTTTTCGAACAGTGGGGGGAAGGCGAATACGACCCTGAAATCTATTCTCTCGATAAGTAGCCAGGGTCAGGGTTTTTCCCTTATTGCATACCGGTGAATGATAAACGCGACTATGC
>CBDVBS010000265.1:0-5659 GCA_965372275.1 uncultured bacterium
CGAATATGTGAAGACAGGGGGATCGAGCCATACGGGCAATTGAGGGATATCCTCGGTGACGGCGGGGTATATCCCAAGCTGGTCGATTTGTTCCGCAATGCCGACGACCGTTACAATTCCGGGCTGTTCCACTTCCAGAAAGAGCGCGATCGACCCGAACCCGACAATCTGACGCCGAAGTTGAAGGTGGATGACAAAATCCTGAGGGATATACTCGGACGCCTCTACTATCCCGACAGTCCCTATGAATTCTCGGTGCTTCCGGCGGACATACTCGGGCAGGTGTATGAGCGATTTCTCGGCAAGGTCATACGCCTGACTCCGGGCGGACGCGCGAAGGTCGAGGAGAAGCCGGAAGTGCGCAAAGCCGGCGGGGTTTATTACACGCCGACATATATCGTGGATTACATCGTCGAGCATACCGTCGGGAAACTGCTCGAAAAGAAAACGCCCAAGAAAGTTGAAAATCTGCGCATACTCGACCCCGCCTGCGGGTCGGGATCATTCCTCATCGGGGCGTATCAATATCTCCTCAACTGGCATATCGATTACTACGGCAAGCACAAGCCTGTAGAACTGGCGCGGAAACGTAAACCGCCGATCTATAAAACCGACGCGGGTGACTGGAAACTCACCACCGCCGAGCGTAAGCGGATACTGCTCAACAATATTTACGGCGTCGATATCGACACCCAGGCGGTGGAGGTCACCAAACTGTCGCTGCTTCTGAAAGTGCTCGAAGATGAGAGCAAGGCAAGTCTTGATAACCAGCTTCACCTGCTGCACGAACGCGCGCTCCCCGACCTCAGCAACAACATCAAGTGCGGCAACTCGCTCATAGGCACGGATTACTACGACAATACACAGATGAGCCTGCTCGACGATGAAGAGTCGCGGCGTATCAACGTATTCGATTGGGAAACCGAATTCCGGGATATCTTCAAGGGCAAAAACCCGGGCTTCGCCGCGGTAATCGGCAACCCGCCGTATGTGCGTCAGGAAACATTGGGAGAGCAGAAGGATTATTTCAAGGATAACTACAAGACATATCATGGGATTGCTGATTTATATACATACTTTATTGAAAGAGGGATTTCGCTCCTTAGGAATGAGGGCTTTTTCGGTTATATCGTTGCGAACAAATGGATGCGCGCGAACTATGGGGAACCGTTACGCAAGTGGCTTAAAACCAAGCGTATCGCCGCGATTATCGATTTCGGAGATTTGAGAGTGTTTGAAAAAGCAACAACGTATCCCTGCATTCTGCTTGTGCGTAACAATTCTCCTGAACCTGAATTTAAAGCCGTAAAAATGGAAACGCTCGAATTTGGGAATCTCAATGACTATGTAGATCAAAACCATTTCGACGTTGAGCAAGCTGAGTTATTAGATAGTGGATGGGAACTTGCCAGCAAGAAGAAACTCAAACTCTTGTGCAAACTCCGTTCGACTGGTTCGCCATTAGGAGAGTACACAAAAGACAAAATCTATCGCGGTATCCTGACGGGATTAAACGAGGCATTTGTCATCGATAACCAAACACGCAAGCAGTTGATTGCAGAAGACTCAGGGAGCAAGGAACTTATTAAACCATTCTTAGCTGGACGCGACATCAAGCGCTATCAAACACCGATAGTTGAGCGTTTTCTGATCAGTATCCCGAAAGGTTGGACGACGGATAAATCAAACAGCTCAAGGAACGCTTGGAAGTGGTTCTCCAAGAATTATCCAGCAATAGCGAATCACTTAAAGCCGTTTGAAACGGCTGCTGTAAAGAGATGTGACAAAGGGGACCATTGGTGGGAACTACGGGCTTGCGACTACTATGACGAATTTGAGAGACCAAAGCTTATTTATCCAAACATCTGTAAGAGACCCGAATTCACTTTCGATGATGTGGGTCAATATACTAACCAGAAGTGCTTCATCATACCGAAGAATGATAAATATCTGTTAGCTATTATGAATAGCAAGGTGATTAATTTTCTATTTGCAATGATTCTACCTAAGCTGAGAGGAGGGTTTTACGAGCCCGGTTATGTTTATATGAAGGATTTCCCCATACGAGAAATAGATATGTCAAATGCTGATGAGAAGAAGAAGCATGACAAGACGGTTCAGTTGGTTGAGCGGATGCTTAAGCTGAACAAGCAGCTTCACGCTAAGGGGAAAACGCAGCACGAGAAGACCGTCATCCAGCGCCAAATCGCCGCGACGGACAAGGCAATTGACAAGCTGGTGTATGAGCTTTATGGTTTGACGGAGGATGAGATTAAGATTGTTGAGGGGGTCTTGCAATGAAATCGATTTTCACTAAAGATGCTATTGATACTCTAAGTAATATCAATAATCCGTCATTAGAACAGAATGATAGACTGCGAGTCTTAAATGCAAGAGATGGTCATTATAGTGATGATCTGGAATATCCCCGTTTGATTGCGCAAGGGGAAATTTGGGAGTCCTATATAAATACATCCCGCCAATGTGGTCTATTTGAAGGGAAAGAGGGCATAGATTTAACCAAGAAACTAACTGGTAAGAGTGATAAGAATTTCTATTCGGCGATGGGAGAGTGCATGGCCTGCTGGTTCTTCAAGGAACTCCTTAATCTCGATGTAAAACCAAGGCCACCCGGACGAAAGGGGAAACTATTGGATATGGCAGTAAGATCAGGAGATAGAAATCTTATGGTCGAAGTTAAAGCACCATTTATGAAGAGGGAGGAAGGGACAATTTGTTACTGGGAAAATGACAAGTCATTAAGAAAAAATCTTGAAAAAGCAACTGATAAATTTACACGTGAAGCCATAAATATCCTATTTCTTGCCCCAAGGCTCCTAAGTCATGTAACCAGAACCATGCTTATAACTGCCTTTCACGTAGTACCCAAAGCTGTAATTCTTAGAAACAACCTTACAGGTGAGGAAATTGAACCAGCAAGAATGGGGCTATTCCCAGAGGGCTTGTTATTAAATACCAAGTTTAATCCAGAAGGTGTTCCTTATCACAAGCGAGTAAGCGTAGTAGTATGTGTTGAAGAGAGAATGGAAGGGCATTTTAGTGATCCAGACAGTGTTTGTTTTGACCACGATGTTTATATCATTCATAATCCATGCGCTCTAAATCCCGCACCGAGTGATATATGGATGGATTATCCTCAGCTACAAGAGGGCGAAGATGGACTAATATCTTGGAGCGATGGATACATGATTGAGGTGTAGCATTAGCATGTAGTCCCGTAGCCCGGAATTTCATTTTCCGGGATTCTTGGCTTCTTAAGAGTCAATTATTGTTGTGGCGCCAATCATCATACATCCGATGGAATGTACCGCGAGTGGACGCGTAAACATAGTCGTAGTGAAATCCGACGAATAACAGGAACCCGGAAAAGGAAATTCCGGGCTACAAGACTTGTCCACTCCCTGACGGTCGTGGTTCGGATGGTCATTTCACACTAATCCATCTCTTGTGGTACACCTTTACGAATCTCCTGAAGTATGTAGCCCGGCATTGCGACCGCATCATGCTTGAATCACACACATACTGCCGGAGCATTGCCGGGAATAAATTCTTCGCCCCGGCTGCTACGGTAGTTGAACGCGTAACCTTCAGGTCCATCGGTCGCAATGCCGGGCTACGTGCTCCCATCGGAAATCGCACCCTGAAGGGTGCGCTACCCGACTACCCGACGAAAAAAAAGACCGCCCCTTTGCTCGGAGACTCGCAAAAGGGTGCCACAAAGAGTCGCTATTTTAAACCCAGGTGATTTGTCCTAAATCCAGGCTACCTTTTTATATGCCTGATTTCGATGTCGTCGCGATGCATGGTGCGTTCGCAGTACGTGCAGAAAAGTGAGAGGGGGTCATGGCCTTTTACCTTGAAGCGGGTACGTATCCCTTCGATGTTGGTGATGCAGTTCGGATTATTACATGCGATGATGCCCTCGACCGTCGGAGGGAGCTTCGATGTGAATTTCTTGACCACGGCGTAGTCCTTGATGATATTCATCGTCACGTGCGGCGAGATGACGCTGACCTTGTTGACATCATCCTCGGTCAGGAATACATTTTCGATCTTGATGATACCCTTGCGTCCGAAGTATTTGCTCTTGAGGTTATTCCCGACGGTCACCTGGTCGTCGCATTCGTCGATCCTGAGTATCCTGACGATCTTGAACACCGCGTCGGGATCGATGTGGTCGATGACCGTGCCGTTGACGATAAGCTCGATCGTTCGTTTTGTGATCGTATTCTTCTTACCGTTCTTCTTTGTCTCATTTTTCATCGTATCGCTCCCATTACTAAGCAGAGGAGGGCCATCCGTACGGGGATGCCGTTCGCCGCCTGCTCGAAATAAAGCGCGTGTTCGGTCTTGTCAACGTCTTCACTCAATTCATCAACCCTCGGCAGCGGGTGGAGGATCTTCATCGTTTTCTTGCTGCCGTCGAGCATCTTCCTGGAGAGGAAATATCCTTCCTTGACCTTCTCGTAGTCGAGGTCATCGCCGAAACGTTCGCGCTGAATCCGGGTGACATAGAGGATATCGAGGTCTTTCTTGACTTCATCGAAATCCCTGTGCTCGCTGAAAGTCACCCGCATTTCATCAAGCTCTTCCTTCTGGTACTTCGGCAGCGGCAGCAGTGGAGGCGAGATGAAATACATGCGCGCGTTGAACAGGCCGAGGGCGTAGGCTAATGAATGAACCGTGCGTCCGTATTTCAGGTCGCCCATGAACCCGACTTTCAGGCGGTCGAGTTTTTTCTTGGTTTTGAGGATGGTGAAGAGGTCGAGGAATGTCTGTGACGGATGCTGGTTGGCCCCGTCCCCGCCATTGATGACCGGTACGCGGGATCTCTCCGACGCGAGTCTCGCCGCGCCATCGACCGGGTGACGCAGTACAAGGACATCGGAGTAGGAGTCGACGATCTTGATGGCGTCCGACAGCGATTCGCCCTTCTGCGCGCTCGTGCCCTTGGCGTCGGAGAATCCCATCACTTCGCCGCCGCAGCGAAGCATCGCCGATTCGAAGCTCAGCCTCGTACGGGTGGAGGGTTCGAAGAAGAGGGTCGCGAGGACCTTCCCCGTGAGCTTGCTTGCATACTGCTTAGCGTTCTCGTCGATCTTGCCGGCGCTCTCAAGGATATGCATGATATCGTCACGCTGGAAATCCCTGAGAGAGATGATGCTTGTTCCCTTGAATTTCATAGGTTTCGTCCATGGATGCAGGTTTCATGAAAAAAGGCCGACACGCTTATTGCGCTGTCGGCCATGAATGGTTGTCCTTTTGTTCTTTCAGGCATTCTGAAATTATTTGTATACCAGATTGAGGGGTGAAAGCCAAGGAAATAAGGGGATTTTTGGAAGAAATATCTGGCATTGGGGTATTGCGGCATCCATGTAACCCACGAAATGGGATTCGTGGGTTACATCTATCTGTCCGAACCACGACCGTCAGGGAGTGGACACATTCGAGAGGCTTATTTTGGACAGGGTGGCACAGTCTGCGAGTCTTCGAGCTGACCGTGGTCTTCGGGAGTTTCGGCAACAAGTTACCGAAACACCGGTAAATTAACTCTTAACAGGATGGCACAGTCTGCGAGTCTTTGAGCTGACCGTGGTCTTCGGGAGTTTCGGCAACAAGTTACCGAAACACCGGTAAA
>CBDVBS010000266.1:0-5617 GCA_965372275.1 uncultured bacterium
AGTTCTACCCCCCGTCCTGGCCACCGGGAATAATTGATCCTTAGCTGTAAAAGTTAAACTTCAGATATAAAAAACGCCGGGAGTAATCCCGGCTTTTGATTTTGATCAATGGGGTATCAAACTTCCGGTGTTTCGGTAATTTATTGCCGAAATTGTTTTGGATACTGTTTACAGGGTTTCGGGAATAAATTCCCAAAACACCATTGTCATATGTTATTGGTTCTAAATCTTACATATTCCGCCACAATCCGACGATGAGTCCGCGTATCTCGCCGCCCTTGGTGGGGTCGAACGGAATGAGGTCCATCGTTTCATTTTCCGGCTTCAGGAAATACTTTTTCCCTTTCTTGATGAGCCGTTTGATGGTGAACTCCTCTTCGATGCCCTGGACTTTGGCCAGCACGATGTCATTCATGTCGGCGGCAGTCTGTTTGCGAACCACAACCTTATCGCCTTTGTAAATCCCGGCATCGATCATCGAGTCGCCGTCAACCGTGACCATGAAGAGTTTTCCCGAAGGGACCATCTCTGTCGAGATGGTGAAGTAACCCTCGACCTGGTCTTCCCGGTGGGCGGTAGGGCCCGCGGCGATACGTCCGCCAATCGGGATACGGGTCACCTCCACGTCGCTTGTCGAGTACTCCTCCGTCGGGCCGAGGATCTCCAGCGCGCGGCTTCCTTTGCCCGCCCGTCTTATCCACACTTTTCGCTCCAGCGCCTTGAGATGATCGTGCGCGGATTTGATGTTGAACTTGAAATGCTCGCTTATCTCACGGATACTCGGCGCGAAATCATTCTCCTGCCTGAAGTCAAGAAGGAAGTCATATATTTCCCTCTGTCGGTCAGTAAGTTTGCCAAGTTTTTCTGCCATTTAAGGCCTCCATAAGGAGTTGATAGGGTACAAATGTTTAATAACCAACGTTTGTACTCTATCACTTTTTATCTCGTTTGTAAACATGTGATGTCGGAAAAGACACACTTTTATTCACAAAGGATCAGGGGCAGGTTTAGATTATAATCGAATAATTTTTTAAACTTGACATCAAAGGTCATTTTTGTATAATTAGTACGTTAAAGGGAATAACTCTTTCGACAGCAAATTTAACTGGCATTGATTATTGTTCGGCGGGTTGTGGTTGCCTTTTCTTTGTGTAGGGAAATTCTACAATGCATACGAATCATCGATTTGGGTTTCGCAATAAACTCATTTCGGGCCAAGTGCCTTAACATAGAGGTAATAAAATCTTTATCAAATGGAGGCAGGATATGAATATCCTTAAGGTAGTTTTTGTGATGTTGCTGTCAGCATTAATTGTTGGTGGCTGTGGCTCAGGTGGAAATGTTCCTGATATCCCGAATAGCCTTGAAGAACTCGACAGGCAGGCACAAACTAATTTCTATAACTTCGAGTATGATTCCCGGGATACTGGACCGGGTCAGATGGAC
The DNA here is from genome assembly GCA_965372275.1 of uncultured bacterium. Taxonomy (GTDB): domain Bacteria; phylum JAJVIF01; class JAJVIF01; order JAPKYR01; family CAZSPL01; genus CBDVBS01. Next base: position 1,447 of record CBDVBS010000266.1, read on the forward strand.
GGTTGGGGATATAACAATCCCTACTCTGGTCAAACGGAGCTTGTTTCCATCCAAAATGGTATCGTGGGATATGTGCGAGTGTACGAAGTAGATAGTGGTTTGACTCAAATCTGTGATCTGCAGGTGCAGGACGATTTAGTTGACGACAGCGTTATTATTGAAAGCACGGACCTAATGATGTACCTCGGGATTACAGGATTCGCAAGCCAGGATGCCGATAATCACACGGATGCAAGGCTGTTTATCACCGTGGGAATAATTTATACAAACAGTGATATATACGACATCGACCCCATAATAGTTGTGTATAAAGGGCAGGATGACGTGGATGAACCTTGGGTATATTGGCATACGCGAGATGTGGAGACGGAAGATATCGGTACCAGCTCATTTTTTCACGATTTCGATGTAGCCCCGGATGGAGAGTACTTCATATACGCTTATACCGGCAGCGATGGCTATTACAAAGCCAAAATTTATGATTCAGATCCGGACCATGCCACTTTCAGCACTTTCTGGGGCAGCGCAACATGCACGAAAAACATTGTATATGGATCGGGTTACGCATGGGGAAATCGGTGCCAGGTCGCCATGGGGGCATACAGCTTCAACAGCTTTGATCATAACTTTGCATATAGTATTCCCGGAGATGTAAAAGTCCGTGTCTATTATCAGGGAGCTAATAACTACACATGGACGTTAAGAACAACTCTTAGCTTTGCTGCTTTCGATCTCGATATAGCTAACGATGACGGATATGATCACTTATTTATGTGGAATGAGCAAGTATATGAAGTGAGGTATTACACTCTTAGCAGCACCGGTTTTGCGACATACCGGGATTCTTTCGCATTCTGGGGTAATTATACTTCAAACGGTGGGATAAACAGGCTGTCTTGGCTGACCGCTGGAGCTTTAAGGATTTCAGGATACGATTATATAGTAGTCATGCTGCAAAGCGGTACGGATTCGGTTGTTGAAATCTATGCGAACTGGCTACGTTAGTAAGTTACAGGATGAACCATTAGTGCCCCGGGCAACCGGGGTATTTCATTATTTCTGATATGTTGAGTCCACTGGATATATGCGATCCTCGGTTACAATTCTATACAAGCGTATGGGAGGAAGCATTATTTCCGGGTTAGGTTGATAGTTATCGATATCGACGATGAAACCGCAATAAATGATCTTCTGGTTTTCGCGCAACGGGATTGAGTTCTCAGTAAGTATGTCCTCAATCCTGACCAATATATATTGTATTTCACCGTTTCTTATCTTTTCCAGAAGCCCCTCGGGATATCCTTCAACTATCCCCGTGCTGCTTGCATCCTTTATGGCAACATGTGACGCATAGACATCTTTACCGGAGATATAGCCATAGTAGGATGCAATGGGCAGGTATGCTTCACCCTCAATATCTGAGATCGCCTTAACGGCATCTTGTGAAATCATGTAGTTGTCTTTGTTTGGCAACAGATTCAAGGGATTATAGAATAAGAAAGCAAATGCGATGAAAATCACCAGAACTATAATCACGGCATCTTTCATCTTTCGTGTTTCAGGCTCTTGAGAAGTATTGCGGCTCTCAACTGTCCGCCAGATGAAGTAACCCGCTGCAAGGCAGGCAAATACACCGAAGTGCAGGAAGTTGAAAATATAACCCGCGTACTTGCATCTGGGCAGTGCATATGCAAGGAAAGATGCCGGGAGGAAATATAAATAAACCCGGGAGTAACTGCCCTTTGCCTCCTTTAGTGCGAGAATCCATCCACCAAGGGCAAACAGGATAATCAAAGCAAACTTGCCCAGCCAGAGTGGTACGATATCCTGCAGCAGAGCTACAATGTGAAATTCCTGCATGAGCGGCACAACAATGCAGTAGAATATTATTGACGGTCCGAATAAGAACAACAGGATAATGCCTAAAACGAGAACCGTGGATAACATTGATGCGAGGAAGGCGGCAAACATTTCCCGCTTTTCAAACCACAGAAATATTAGTGCCGCTAAAATGAATATACCTGCTGTCTGCTTGGCGAAAAATGCCAGGCCAAACAGTATCCCTGCAGGAATAATGTAACGCCTCGAATTCCGTGGGACAACAAGCAGGAAAACACCAGCCAGTACGAGCGCAAGCATCAGACCATCGATTTTCACCTGTTCCCAGCACCCGCCGAGGTTTGGTGAGATACAGGATAGAAAGCCAAGTACCACCAATATCGTCCAGGCGGGATGATTTGCTCTCCTCATCATAAGCCATGAGATTACAAAAAACGTGAGCAGGCTGATTACGGAAACAAGACGAAGAGCTGCGATATTGTTGGAAACTGAAATGAAAAGCGTGCCGATGCAGTAATAAAGGGGTGGATAAATAAGAGACACGAAATCTCCCCCCCAGGGCGGATATACCTCTAAGCCACTTCTGAGCCTTTCAGTATGAATAAACACCTCATCCTCAAGAACCCATAAAGGATAGGGGAAGATACACCTGATGATCAAAGCAAGGAGAAAGGTAAGTAGAGCTATGGCTCCCATGATGATGAGTATATTTTTTAATACCTTTGGAACTTCTCAACACCACCTTACAAACGGGCTATTGACGACGACACAATATTCAATCTTAATATTAGCACTATCTCGGACGAAAATCATTCCCTTGAACCGTAAGAGGATTTAAAGTATCCACAAGGAGTTATCTTGAACAAATCCGCGAATAATGGTATCTAAGTGAAATAGAAATGCGTGACAGGAAGAAAAATAGTCATCCTATGTTTACCCTCCGCTGGTGGCGCGATATCGGCGATACACCGGCGGTATTCCGGCGCGTTTTTGCTTAAGTCGGGAATCCGGTAGAATAGTTGATGTTGAATTACCGCCGAATTACGAGGCGGGATTTTTTTATCCTTGGAATTTGCGATACTATTTCAGCTTGATTAAGCGGAACCAGGAGATTGAAATGACGGCAGGAAAATCAAACGGTCGAAGGAAGCGCATTGTAACGGGCATACGTCCCACCGGCCCGCTGCACTTGGGGCACCTGTATGGGAACATCCGCCAGATGATAGAACTTACGGAGCATCACGACTGCTTCTATTTCTCGGCCGATTACCATGTGCTTACCGATAAAACCGGGCGTATAGAAATAGCCGATATAGTCGAGGACAACATCATCGACCTCCTCGCATGCGGACTCGATCCAGGCAAGTGCACCCTGTTCAAGCAGTCCGATATCCCCCAGATACCGGAGTTTAACCTGATCCTTTCGATGGTGACACCCGTTGGGCTGCTCGAACGCTGCCCGTTGTTCCGCGAGCAGGTGAAGGAACTCGGAATCGATAATCCATCATACGGTCTGTTGGGATATCCCGTTCTGCAGACCGCGGATATCTGCATGTACAGGGGTGAAGTTGTCCCGGTTGGTGAAGACCAGCTTCCGCACCTCTATATCTCGGCGGATATCGCGGGGACGTTCCGTTTTCGTTATGGCGACATTTTCCCGGTTCCCGAGGCGAAGATCATGGAAGTCTTCGCGCGTATTCCGGGTACCGATAATCGGAAGATGTCGAAGTCGTACGGCAACGCCATCAATATTTCCGACGATGAAGAGGCGACTAAGAAGATGGTGCTGACATACTTCACCGACCCGAAGAAACCTCGTAAGGGCGACCCGGGGCATCCCGACGAATGCCCTGTATTTTACCTGCATCGGTTGTATCTCCAAGGCGAACCGCTGGATGAAGTCCGCAAGGGATGCGAATCGGGGGAGCGTATGTGTTTTCATTGCAAGGAACAACTCGCGGATGAGATCAACGAGGAACTGAGACCGATACGTGCGAAGCGGGAAGAGTTGAAGCAGGATAGGGACACACTGAACAAGATCCTCGCTGATGGAGCGGAGAAGGCACGCGCGGTCGCGGCGGATGTGTTGTCGGAATGCCGCAAAGCGATCGGGATAGACAGGATGTAGGGGGAAGGAAAACACGGGTAAGCTCGAAGACTCGCTTACCCGTGGCACACGGCGTGAGTGTAAAAAGACACCGCTATCAGCGAAGACGCCGAGTAGCGGTGGCACACGGAAAAGAAAATTTGTAACCCACGAAATTTGATTCGTGGGTTACTTTTTGTTTTCCAATGCCAGCTATCAACTTTTCCTGTCCGGGTGGCACCCTTC
>CBDVBS010000267.1:0-5613 GCA_965372275.1 uncultured bacterium
TACCGGGATTGGTATTATATCTTAGGGTCGAGGGAAATTGACGGGAACATCCGGGCCGGATTATCGACATAATAGATGGTCGGGTGTTCAGGTTTAGCGGAGCTTTGGTACAGTCAGAAAACACATATTCGGAAAGTAGACCGCGACGGGACCTTACCGACCGGGAAGCCGAAGCCGTTTTAGTGGAAGGCATTCTCGCGGGACGGGTCGATGATTTTGAAATTATTGTCCGTCGCCACTCCGAACGGCTTACGAACCTTATCAGAAGGCACCTTCACAGAGAGGATGAGCTTGAAGACGCATTGCAGGACATATTCGTTCGAATCTACACTTCCCTTCCAAGGTTCAAGGGGAAATCGAAGCTATACACCTGGATATACTCGATCGCGAACAACTACCTTATTGACAGACTGCGAAAGAAACGTTATCGCAAAATCAGCCAGGATGATCTCGATGAAGCCGGGCGTGAATTGGAGGTTGAATCCGAGGGCGGTGGGACTCCCGGGTTCGCCCTTGAGCGTTCAGAGGATGAGAAACTCATCTGGCTTGCCATGGAAGGCATGGAACCTTTCTTCAAGAATATCCTCGTGCTTCGCGAGGTTGAGGATATGAGTTATGAGGATCTGTCGGTTGTCTTACAGGTCGGAATCGGTACAGTTAAATCGCGCCTGTTCCGGGCACGGGCGGAATTGAAGAAACGTTACCTCACCCTTTGCAGGATAGGTAACTAAGAAGGTTAAAGACGATGAAAGTGCACAGAAAATATATCAATTCAATCAACCTCAAGATAGACGGACGTCTGTCCGCCGAGGAAGATAAACGATTGATGAAGCATCTCGAAAACTGCGCTGCCTGCCGCGCCGAATATGAAGCATTGTTCGAAATAAGGCGCAGGCTTCTAACGGTTGCCGATATACCGATCGATCCCGAAAAGGCTGATATTACAACATCCAAAATTATGGCTGCCGTTCGTGAGAAAGCATCCACTAAGGCTAAGCCGAAACGCTCAGCCCTGAAACCCGCGCTCGGGATGGCAATCGTTATTATTATACTGTTGGCTTCCATGGCCGTAATCAACAGGCCCCATCCTTCCGGAAAAGGCTTGTTTACAAATCCGGATGATATAGAATTTGACGCCGTGCTGGTCGGACTTCTTGACGAACATGAACACCTCATGGTTCTGGAAGTGTTCACCGACCCGCTTATCATCGCCAACGAGAAAAACGTGAACTCGTCACTGATGTCGGAGGCCGCCAAGTGATGGGTAAGGGATGGAAAATATTCGCACCCGTCCTCGCGACTGCTGTAATCATCGTCGGCCTGTTCCTGTTTCTCGAACGTCCACCGAATGCGGCGGGGATCGACCCGGAAGATATACTCATCCGTGGGCAGGATGCATTCCGCCGTCTTGAAGTGGTGGGGAACCAGGAAGTCAGGATATACCGGCACGGCAGGCTGGTCAGCAAGGAAGAATATCCTTCCCCAATAGAACCCTGGTTAGCCGCTAAGGCAGGTGGAATGCGACCCCCCCAGGCCGCCGGCAGGATAATCGCTTATGAATATCTTTCCTCCATCGCAAAGAGAATGCACTTCGACGATGCGTTTTTCATGAACCATCAAGTTACCATGCTTGGCGCTAAGAAGCTCGCCGGGCACTGGGCATGGGAAGTTGAGGTAAAACCGAAGACCCCCGATAACGGTTTCCTCAGGATAGCTTTCGACAAGGACACCGGGTATCCGCTGGAGAGAGTCAAGTATGACAGGAATGGGAAAAAAGAGAATTCGATTTTTATGTCCAGGATCGAATCCATCGTGGAAAAAACACCCGGTCACTTCAGGCCGCCGCGCCCCAAGTTCAAAGGCAGGCCGGATTTTGAAAGAGGGCCTGGAAACATCTTCGATAATTTAAGAGGCCCCCGCCCTCCCGGTCAGGGGCCGGGTTTCCATCCACCCGGTTTTATGCCGCCGGAGGATTTCCATCGTATCCTCGATGAAGGAAGAGCATTATATCCCACGTTTATTCCTGAGGGCCATCAATTCAAGGGCGTGAGGAAGCTTCCGCCGGGTCCCTGGGGTTTGAAAGAGAAGCTGCAGTTGATCTTCTCCGATGGTGTCAACGTGCTGTCAATCTTCCAGATATCCCTGCCGGAGAACAGCCTTCACGGTGGAGATACCGAAAGTTACCTTCGCTCCAAGGTAAAAGAGCTGCAGAGTTCATTCCCCGAGGGATTCGCGATGAGAAGGGTCGATGAAGGCCTGCTTGTCGCTGTCGGCGATATTGCCCCGGAAGTGCTGGATGAAGTATTGGCGAGTATGACGCAATTCAAAGAGGGCAGACCGGCCTGGGACGAAAACACTCCGCTTGATCCGGAAGATTATTTCTAAGACCATAAAAATTGGGAAATGGGGACAGTCAGCATAAACACCTGGGATACTTCTGTCCTGATGGCACGGTCTGACGAGTCTTCGAGTCTGACCGTGGGAACATAAATGGGATAGTATGCCTGGATTATCTATGAAGACCACGGTCAGCCCTCCCAAAGCGTCGGGCAGGCCGTGCCATCAAGAGCGAATAATTAATACAACGTCAGGGTAAAGTGTGCGGCACCCATCTGATGGAAAAATCCTTTGTAAATGTAATTGGTATAACCCCATTCAAAATGAAGAACACACCTCACGGTGTGCTCTCCCTCCCTTCAATATCAAAATTCGCTCGGAAAATATTCTCTATTATTATCCACTTGGTGACATGGTAGTGCTTGTCCCACCGTCACCAGTAATCGTCTCGGATGCAGTTTCAGTAAAAGTACCACTCGTCGGTACAATAATGACACCGAAATCAATTGCGCCATCTTCATTGATACCCCCGACATAAATAACGCCGAACCCTTCACCCGGAATCTCCTGGATCTTTGAGAAACCACCCGCGGGAACATCTTTAACAAGCGGTCCGAACCGTGTGCTGGGCATATCCGCAGGTTTGACATTGAACAAACCAAAGATCTGAACGCCGGATACCTTTTCCCCCAGGGTCTCAAACTCTGCCCCTTCGGTAATCATATCCATAATTGATATAACAGTTCTGTAAGCTTCATCATCCGGGGTATTATCAGCATCAACATCCGCGGCAAAATCAAGCGGTTCGATCATCGGCTTAACTTTGGCCGCGAATATCTCCGCTTCACTTAATGTAGAAGCGTCCGGAAGATTTCCCTCATCCTTAAAAGGGGCATCTTCTTTCTTGCTGCACCCCGAATATACCATTGTCATCAATATCAAACATACCAAAATAATGAAAACGGTTTTCCTTTTCATTTCCTGCCTCCGTATTCTTTAAATATATCTACTACCAAGTTAGATGCAGTATATCAAAGGATTCTTAAGCGGTCAATCAGGATGATGTGCTTGACTATTAATACAATTTAATACCGTCAACCGGAGGGATTACGCAACAAGATATCAAGTTCTTTAACGAACGCATCGAAGAGTTCGGCTTCCGATGCAACATCAACCTGTATTCCTTTCACGATGATAACTCCCCTGCCTTTACCGCCGCAAATTCCAATATCCGCCGCCGATGCTTCGCCCGGACCATTCACGACGCATCCCATCACGGCGATATCCAGGTCGCCTTCACGACCGGCTACATATTCTTCAACCTTCGCGGCAAGTTTATGCACATCGATTTCAACCCGCCCGCACGTAGGGCAGGCGATTACTCTCAATCCTTTCTTTCGAAGACCTAATGTGCGAAGTATCTCCAGCCCGCAACGCACTTCCCACGCCGGGTCATCAGCGAGGCTTACCCGGATTGTATCGCCGATGCCTTCTCCGAGAAGCAGACCGATGCCGATGGATGAGCGAATCGCTCCGGGGAAACGCGTCCCGCTCTCGGTTACGCCAAGATGGATCGGTTCCGGATACTTAGCCGCATAGCGCCGGTTGGCTTCTATCATCTCATCAACATGGCTCGACTTGAGGGCAATTACAATGTCGGTAAAACCCGCATCGTTGAGTATATGCACATGCCTCTCGGCACCTTCAACCATCGCTGATATCCTGTCATCTCCGAATTTCTCCAGAAGATCCGCCGGTACGGAACCCGAGTTGACCCCCACCCTTATCGGGATGCCCGCCGCCTTCGCTTCCCGTGCTATCGCGGCTATATCTTTCGGGTCCCGGATATTCCCGGGATTGAGCCTCAGCTTATGAGCCCCCGCCTCGATCGACATCAATGCCAACTTTGGATGGAAATGCACATCCGCTACAACCGGTATGGGCGATTCCCCGACAACCGTACGCAGTCCGACCACGGCGTCCTCGTCCGGTACGGCGAGGCGTATGATGTCACATCCCTGCGACGCAAGAAGATGAATGTCCTTGATAATCGCGTCAACCTCACCGGGTGGACGTTTTATCATGCTCTGCACCGTGACAGGTGAATCGCCGCCTATCGGTACATCGCCAACCATCACACGATTACTTTTCCTGCGTTTCATATTTTTTACCATAGTATGACCCGTTAAACAGCCTCATTATCGGGCACTTTAGCGGAATAGGATATATAATCATTACTTAGTATAATGAAACTATTATATGCCAAGGGGTTATGGGAGTAAACGGAGATTAATGGTTCATAAGAAAGAAGCCGGATTTCTCACGGAGGTCGGTGCGACCTACAAGCTGCTCGCCGGGTCGAGATTAGCCTGGATCACCGCGATTCTACTCATTTTAACCCCGGTTGTGGTTATAATCTGCGACCTCCTCGGAGTGGGGCTGGGTTTCATCTCGGTCAATATGACGAGGATACTCGGCTATGAATTCGCTTTCATAGTCGGCCTGGTCGGGACTAACATGGCTGCCTGGTGTGCCGCGTATGCAGCGAGGCGCCGCATCGAGAATCTTCCGGCGAAAGGGCCATTCGTCGGGAAGGAAGACCCACGCCGTTACCTGCTGGGGACATTCTGGGGATCGGTTCTGTTCATCTGGCTTATGCTGTTCCTGCCGCTGGCCCTTATATGCATCTATGACGCGGTTCGCACAAGCGTCGTGAATTGCGACTACCCGCACGGCTTCGCCCACTACCTGCTGATACCATACATCAGTACATGGATAGGCTCAGCCATCGGCTTTTTCGGCGGGATAATTTTCAGAAGACCGTTTAAGGCATACCTGTTTTTCATTGCAATTTTCATACTCTCACTACTTTATTCACTATCGAAAGTATATTTCGGGCCGACAGTGATCATTCATGAAGCATTCACCGGGATGATACTCCTCCCGATGTACGGCTATAAAACTGAGATCACAACGGGATACCTGCTCGGACGTCTCCTGATAATCTTCTGGACCGCGCTTGTCGTGAATCTCGGCATACTTGCCTGCGGTGAGGATTTGAAGAAATGCGGATTGCATCAACTAAGGATTTCGTTCGGGCGAATGGGGCGAAGGCTCCCCGAATGGCAGATGATATGGTTTTCACTTGTTGTGATCATCACCGTCAATCTCTTCCAGGGACCGTTGGGGATTGAACACACGCGCGCGTACATCGAGAAGGTCCTCGACGGGGAAGTACGCACTGAGCATTTCATCATCAGGTATCCATCCCACTCC